>NZ_RZRA01000590.1:0-3586 GCF_003998945.1 Mesorhizobium sp. M7A.F.Ca.CA.003.01.2.1
CGATAAAGGCGGCGGGCGGATCCTTGCCGAAGGCGGCCGCGAGCCGGCCGCGAGCTTCGGCGCCGCCAAGCGTGCCGATGACAGCGCCGATGGCGCCCGCGATCAGGCCGCCGATGGTGGCGCCACCGGTGGCGCCGATCACCGCGCCGGTGAAAGCGCCCGTAACGATGCGGGCGCCGAATTGCTGGGGTACTTTACGGCTCGGCGTCGACGGCAACTGGTCGGTGACCAGCTCGACGATGGCCAGGATGGTGAAGATGCCGACAGCCGCCCAATGGCTCATGAAGCTCGCCCAAGTGCCGGCAACCGTCAGCCAGCCGAGATAAGCGCCCCAGGCAATGGCGGCCGGCGCCGTCATGGCGCGAAGACCGGCAATGACGCCGATCAGAAGTGCGAGAATGTAGAGCATGGTCGATCCCCCTCGATCACGGGCCAAGACGGCCTTGAGTCACAGGCTACCATAGGTCCAATATTTGACCAGTACTGGCATCGGCGCTTTTGGCTGCACTTGTGCTTTGCAAGGACGTGAACTGGAGACCGCATCATGGCTGAGAGCGAGCGCGTGAAAATGGTGGCCGGCGAATGGTATACCTGCATCGATGACGAACTGGAGTCGTTGCGGATGATAGCGCGCGATGCGGTGTTCGAGCACAACTTGCTGCCGCCTCGTCAACGCGGCAATCTCGGGCCGGGTCTGAAGGCACTGCTGGGAAGAGCCGGCGAGGGCGCCCGTATCGAGGCGCCGTTCCACTGCGCCTATGGCTTCAACATCTTTCTCGGCGACGGCGTCTTCCTCAATACCGGCTGCACCATCCTCGACACGGCGAGCGTGCGCATCGGCAAGGCAACGCTGCTCGGCCCGAACGTGCAGATCTACTGCGCCGAGCACCACAAGGAGGCCAGTGGGCGGCAGGCCGGACTGGAGATCGCCCGACCGATCGAGATCGGCGCCAATGCCTGGATCGGCGGCTCAGCCGTCATCCTTGGCGGCGTCAGCATCGGTGAAGGCGCCATCGTCGGCGCCGGTGCGGTGGTGACGCGCGACGTGGCGGCGAACGCCACGGTGATCGGCAATCCGGCGCGGCCGGTCAAGCGGGGCTGAACAGGTCAGGACGACAGGACATACGTCATGCGCTCTTCCTGATCGACCCGCCTGGAGAACTCGCGCCGATACTGCGCAGGCGATGTCTTGAGCCGTGCCGAAAAATGCTGGCGCAGCGAGGTGGCGCTGCCGAAGCCGGCTTCGAAGGCGATCATGTCCATGGATTTCTCCGTCGCTTCCAGCAAACGCTGCGCCAGTTCGATCCGCTGGCTGGTCAGCCAATCGCCAAAGCTGGCGCCGATCGATTTCTGAAAGCGACGGGTAAAGGTGCGGCGGGTCAGGCCGGCGGCCTCGGCCACGCGGTCCAGGCTATGCGCTTCGCCAAGCGTCGCGCGAACCGCGTCGAGGGCCTGGGTGAAGCGGTCGGCGTCCGCGCTTCTTGCCACCGGATGCTCGATGAATTGCGCCTGGCCGCCCTGGCGATGCGGGGAAAGCACGATCTGGCGAGCAAGCCGCAGTGCTGCTTCCGCGCCATAGCGGGCGCGCACGATGTGGAGACAGCAGTCGAGGCCGGCGGCGACGCCGGCCGAGGTCACGACATCGCCATTGTCGACGTAGAGCACCGCGGCATCGACAGCGATGTCGGGATGGAGTGTTTGCAATTGTTCGCAATAGGCCCAGTGCGTCGCGGCACGTCGGCCCGAAAGCAGCCCGGCCGCTGCAATGGCGAAGGTGCCGAGGCACAGGCCGACAATCAAGGCGCCGCGTTGGTGCGCATGGCGCAGCGCTTCCATCAGCAGCGGCGATACCGGTTCGCTCAGATGATGCCAGCTCGGGATGATGACGATATCGGCGCCGTCGAGCCCTTCGAGCCCATGCGGCGCGGCAATTGTCAGCCCGGCTTCGGTATGGATCGGCCCGGCCTTGACCGCGCAGATGCGGAAGTCGAAGCGCGGCAGGCCAAGCGCCGTCCTGTCCTCGCCGAAGACCAGGCACGGTACGGAAAGATGGAACGGGCTGATGCCGTCGAAGGCGAGGACGGCAATGATCGGGTCGTTCATGGGTGCTTCCAGCGGTTGAATGCGGATTGTCCCAATTCTTTCGAATGATGTCAATCGGGTCACTTTCGGCTGTCTGGCAGCCCGCCTATCTTCCATCCATCGAATTCAAGCCGGAAAGGAAACACCATGTCTGACCCAGCCAACACCACGCCGCGCCGGGCGCTGATCGTCGTCGATGTGCAGAACGATTACGACGGCGGCAATCTCGCCATCCAGCATCCGCCGTTCCGCGACAGCGTCGTCAATGTGGCACGCGCCATGGATGCAGCGACTGCTGCCGGTATCAAGGTGGTGGTCGTCAAGCAGATGGCGCCCGAGACCTCGCCGATCTTTGCCAAGGGCAGTCACGGCGGCGAACTGCATCCCGAAATCGCCAGGCGCAAGCGCGACCATTATGTCGAAAAGAACCTGCCCTCCGCCTTCACCGGCACTGATCTGGAAGACTGGCTGCGCGCCAATGCCATCGATACGATTACGGTGGTCGGCTACATGACGCATAATTGTGACCTGTCGACCATTATCCACGCCGTGCATATGGGCTTTGCCGTCGAGTTCCTGTCGGATGCGACCGGCTCGGTGCCTTACGCCAACAGCGCCGGCTACGCCTCGGCCGAGGAGATCCATCGCGTGGTCACGATCATCCTGCAGTCGCGCTTCGCCGCCGTGCTCAAGACCGCCGAATGGGTGGAGTGCCTGCAGACCGGCGCGCTGCCGGAGCGCGACACGATCTTCGGCTCCAACCAGCGGGCGCTGTCGCGCAGCGCTGCTTAGGGCTATCCGAACAAACAGAAAGGGCGCCGCATCGCTGCGGCGCCCTTTCTGTTTGAATTGAAGGATTTTAGAACAGGCCTTCGATATTGCCGGCCTCATTGAGGAAGATCTTTTCCGAGGACGGCGCCCTCGGCAGGCCCGGCATGGTCATGACCTCGCCGCAGATGATGACGACGAAGCCGGCACCGGCCGAAAGCCTGACCTCGCGCACCGGCACGGTGTGGCCGGTCGGCGCGCCGCGCAGGTTCGGGTCGGTCGAGAAGGAATACTGGGTCTTGGCCATGCACACCGGCAAATGGCCGTAGCCGGCGTCTTCCCACGCCTTGAGCTGGTCGCGCACCGACTTGTCGGCGATCGCTTCCGAGCCGCGATAGATGCGCTGGACGATGGTGTTGATCTTCTCGAACAGCGGCATGGCATCGGGATAGAGCGGCGCGAACTGCGAGGCGCCGGATTCGGCCAGTGCCACCACCTTGTTGGCGAGATCCTCGATCCCGGCCGAGCCGTGTGCCCAGTGCTTGCACAGGATCGCTTCTTCGCCCATCGAGGCGACATAGTCCTTCATCGCCTGGATCTCGGCGTCGGTGTCGGAATAGAAATGGTTGATGGCAACCACCGCCGGCACGCCGAACTGCCTGATGTTCTCGATGTGGCGGCCAAGATTGGCGCAGCCCTTCTTCACCGCTTCGACGTTTTCCTTGCCGAGGTCTTC
>NZ_RZRA01000591.1:0-3580 GCF_003998945.1 Mesorhizobium sp. M7A.F.Ca.CA.003.01.2.1
CCTGGACAGGTGGTGACCTCGGCGCCGAGGCTGAAAACCGAAGGAAACGACGGGAAAACGATGTTCTCAACCTGCGGGAAACGGTTCAGGTCAGCTGGCGGAGCCAAAACATGGCTTTCGCAATGCGGTGGCTAATCTGGGTGAGTGCGAATGCCTGGGTGATCGAAGCCGGGGCCTATCCGCCGGTCGAAACAGGCCTCTTCATATCGGTAAAGAGCGAGGCCGCAGCCGCCTGCTGCTCTGCCTCTGTCGCCGCGACGCCCGAAGCCCGTGCCAAAGCGCGCACACGCCCGAGGCTGTTGTGCAGATGCTTGCGCATGGCCTGGCGAGCGGCACGACCGTCCTGCCTTTCGATGGCATCCACGATGGTTTTGTGCTCGTTGTGAATGCGTGCGTAATAGCTGTCCTTGAGCGCCGGCGTGACCACGTAGCCCAGTTGAAAGCGTGGAACGATCATCGGCCTGAGATAGCTCAGGAAGCCGTGGATGAATTCGTTGCGCGCGGCTTTGGCGATCGCCAGATGGAAATCATAGTCATAGTGGATCTGGACCACAGCGGGATCCGCTTGCTGGGCGTCGACCTGTTCCATCAGGGTTCGGATTCCACTCGCCTCCGCATCGGTGCGCCGTTCCGCGCATAGCCCGGCGGACTCCACTTCCACACTCAATCTCAGTTCGAGCAGGGCAATGGTTTCCGGCAAGGTCCTCAGCGCCTCGTCCGGTATCGAGAAATTGCGCGGCGCCGGCGTTTCGCTGACGAACATGCCGCGGCCCTGCTGCGGCACCACCATCCCTTCGGAGCGCAATCGCGCCACCGCTTCCCGCACCACCGTCCGGCTGACGTCGTACTCGGCACAAAGCTCCGCCTCGGTCGGCAATTGCGCGCCGGGAAGCAGAGATCCGGAACGGATCTTTTCGGACAGACTCTCCGCCACGACAGTGGAAAGCGGTTTGCGCTTCGTCATCAGTCTCCCCTTAGCCAGATTCGCGATGATGCCCGAACCGGCAAGGCCATTCAAACCGCCGCGGTGACGATCAGCTCGACCAGCATTCCAGGCTTGGCCATCCGTCCTTCGCCGGAAGAGCGCGCGGGTGCATGCTCCTTCGGCATCCATCCGTCCCAGACCGTGTTGACCTCGTCGAAATCCCTGATGTCGTCCAGCCACATCTGCACGTGAAGGATACGTGTCTTGTCCGTACCGGCCTTGGCAAGCAGGACGTCGACCTTGCCAAGCGCCTCGCGCATCTGGTCGGCTGCGGACTGACCCGGCTTTGCGACCTGGCCGGTGAGGTAGAGGGTGCCATTGTGGATGACCCCGTGGTGGATGCGGGTGTCGAAGTCGAAGCGCTTGATGTCACTCATTGGATTGTCCTTGTCAGATTTCCGGCCTCCGCCGGATGGGTCAGATTTCCGGCCTCCGCCGGATGGGTCAGATTTCCGGCCTCCGCCGGATGGACTCAGATTGCCGGCGTCTGGCGGATGGGGTTTCCCTGCAGATATTGTGCGTAGGGCGCCTGAACGAGCCAGCCGGCGTCGACGGGCAGGGTGACGCCGGTTATCGATGCGGCCCGGTCGGAGCAGAGGAACAGTGCGGCCTCGGCAACGTCGCGCGGCTCGACGAAGCGGCGCAGCGCGGTGGTCGCCTGGATGGCTTCGGGGTTGCGCTCACCCTTGGCGATCCTGGCTTTCAGCCCGTCCGAAAGCGTGTAGCCGGGTGCCACCGCATTGACGCGTACGCCGTGCGGACCGAGCTCGGCGGCCAGGATCTGGGTCAAGGCCAGGACGGCATGCTTTCCGGGCGTGTAGGCGGGCAGGGACAGCGGCGCGAAGGAGGCAAGCGAGCCGACGTTCAGGATCGCGCCTCGCCCGGCAGCCGACATCAGCCGACCGAACACCTGGCAACCCAGCAAGGTGCCGCGATAGTTCACTCGCCACATCCTCTCGTCTTCGTCCAGATCCTGGTCGAGGACGTGCTTGCCACTCTGCAGGATGCCGGCGCAGTTGACGACGACGTGCGGGGTACCGAACGCGTCGCTGACGGCCTGCGCCAGCGCTTCCACCGAGCCGGATTCGGCGACATCGGTCTGGACAAACAGCGCGCGCGGTGCGCCGACCGCCGCGCAGGCGCCAACCGCCTCATCGCCCCGTGCCGCATCCCTGCCGGCGACCACCAGATGGTAGCCGTCCTCGGCGAAGCGCAGCGCTATCGCGCGTCCGATGCCGGAAGTGCCGCCGATGACGACGGCCGTCAATGTCTCAGCCATTGCCGCGACCCTTGCCTTCGATGTCGAAGAATTCGGACATGGCCCGGACCTGGAAATCCATCATCGGGCGCCCCGGCTGAATGCGGCAGCCAATCTCTTTCGCCGCCTTTAGCAGGGGGGTCTCGGCGGGCTCCATGATGATGTCGACGACCGTCATGTCCGGGGTCAGCCGGCTCACATCCAGCGGCAGCGGGTCGCCGGCGTGCATGCCGACCGGCGTGGCGTTGATCGCCATATGCATGCCGGAAGGCTCGGCCTCTCCAACCTGGATGCGGCATTTCGGGAAGACCTGCGCGACCAGCGCCGCCAGTTTTTCGGCGCGACCGGTATCGATGTCGGCCAAGCGGATTTCCTCGGCACCGGCTTCGGCGAGACAATAGGCCAGGGACGCGCCGGCGCCGCCGGCGCCGACCTGAAGGATGCGGCGGCCGGCAATCTCATGTCCGCCTGCCTTGAGGCCATCGATAAAGCCGACGCCGTCGAAATTGTCGGCGTACCAGCTGCCATCGGGCAGCCGGCGCACGGAATTGGCGCTCTGCACCCTCGCGGCGCGGTCGTGAGCGGCGGTGCATTTGTGATAGACCGCAACCTTGTACGGCACCGAGATGATCACGCCCCTGATATTCTCGGCTGCCGTAATGCCGGCCCAGAAGGCCTCGAAATCCTCCGGGCGGCAGCTCAAGGGCACCATGAGGCTGTCGAGGCCCTTCTGCTCGAAGATCTCGTTGAATATGCCGGGGCTCTTGGCATGGGCCACGGGATGGGCCAGCATCACGAAGATCTCGGCCTTGCCGGTTCCGCGCATCGGTTTTACTCCTTTTCTTTTGACAGTTCGTGGCCGCTGAGGATCTCCAGCGCCTGGACGAGGGACGAGTGGTCGGCCTCCGCGCCGCCTGGTCGGGCTGAGCAGGCGCTCATCAGTTGTTGCGCCATCGCGGTGTTCGGCAGCGAGACGCCAAGCGCGCGGGCGCTTTCGAGCGCGAGGTTGAGATCCTTCTGGTGAAGCCGCATGCGAAAGCCCGGGGCGAAGGTCCGGGCGATCATGCGCTCGCCATGCACCTCCAGCACGCGGGACGAGGCAAAGCCGCCCATCAGCGCGGCGCGCACCTTTGCCGCGTCGCAACCGGCCTTGCTGGCAAAGACGAGCGCTTCCGCCACGGCCTCTATGTTGAGCGCGACGATGATCTGATTTGCGATCTTGCAGGTCTGGCCGGCGCCATTGTGCTCGCCGATCAAGGTGATGTTCTTGCCCAGCGTCCGAAAGATCGGCAGCGCGCGCTCGAACTCTGCGGTCGGCCCGCCGACCATGATGGTGA
>NZ_RZRA01000592.1:0-3579 GCF_003998945.1 Mesorhizobium sp. M7A.F.Ca.CA.003.01.2.1
GTTGCAGCTGCTGCAGCCATTCTTCGGACTGGCACTGGCAGCGACGCTGCTGCACGAACAGGTCAGTTCGTTGATGGTGGTCGTCACGCTTGGCGTGGTGCTTTGCGTCGTAGGCGCCAAGCGATTCGCGAAGCAGGAATTGCCACGACGCGCGATCGCCTGACGACGGTGCCGTCCTCGCCTAAAACTTCGTCACCACCCCAATCCCAATGCCCTCGAAGCCGCCCATCGCCATCAGGGCCGCAGGCGCCTCGTCGAGACTGATCCTCTTGCCGACCAGCAGTTCGGGCTTCAGCTTGCCGTTGCGGATCATGTCCATCATCGCCTGGTAGCGGTAGGCCTGCATGCCGTGGCTGCCGAGGATTTCGAGCTCGAAGGCGATCACCTTGTCCATCGGCACCTGCGGCCGGGCATGCTCGCCCAGCATCAGGCCGACCTGCACATGGCGGCCGCGCCGGCGCAGATTGGATATCGAATTGAACGAGGTGGTGGGGTGGCCGAGCGCGTCCATCGACATATGCGCGCCGCCATTGGTGATCTGCTTGACCGCCTTGACCACGTTCGGCGTCGTAGATGCATTGATGGTGGCGACGGCGCCGATCTTTTTGGCGAAATCCAGTTTCTCGTCGGTGAGATCGATGGCGATGACATTGGCGCCCATGGCGCTGGCAATCATAATCGCCGACAGGCCGACGCCGCCGCAGCCATGCACCGCGACCCATTCGCCCGGCTTCACCCGGCCCTGGTCGACAATGGCTCGAAACGAAGTGACGAAGCGGCAGCCGAGGCTGGCGGCGGTGGCGAATTCCATCTCGTCGGGCAGGCGCACAAGATTGGTGTCGGCATGTTCGATGGCGACATATTCGGCAAACGAGCCCCAGCCGGTGAAGCCAGGCTGTGTCTGGTGCTCGCAGACCTGGTGATTGCCCGAATTACACTCGAAGCAGCGGCCGCAGCCGACGGCGAACGGCACTGTGACGCGCTCGCCGGCCTTCCAGCGTGTGACCTGCTTGCCCGCGGCGACGACGATGCCGGCAAGTTCATGGCCCGGCACGTGCGGCAGCGTGATGCCTTCGTCATGACCCATCCAGCCATGCCAGTCGCTGCGGCACAGACCGGTCGCCTCGACCTTGATGACGACGCCATCGGCTGCCGGCTTCGGATCAGGAACGGTCTGGATCCTCGGCGCTTCGCCGAATTTCTCGAAGACGACGGCTTTCATCGGCAACACCACCTTTCACACGGCCTGCGGGAAACGATAGCCGATTCCCTATCCGGTCAAGCGAAAATCGATTCCGCCAGCCATACTGTTCCGGTGCCGACGCTACGCAGATGACGCCTTATTCCGCGTCGATCTGGTTCTGGGGCGCCGCTTTCTGGAAGGCCGGCAGCGCCATGCAGGCGGCGTTGATGCGCGCGATCGTCGGGTAGGGCGTCAGATCGACGCCAAAGCGGGCATTGCTGGCAATCTGTGCGGCGAGGCAGATGTCAGCCAGACCCGGCGCGTCGCCATGGCAGAATGTTCCGGTCTCCGCCGACAAGGCCAGGATCTTTTCAAGCGGCTGAAAGCCCTCGTTCACCCAGTGGCGGAACCAGTTGACGACGTCCTCGTCGCCGGCGCCGAACAGCGTGCGCAGCGAGGTCAGCACGCGCAGATTGTTCACCGGGTGGATGTCGCAGGCGATCATCTGCGCCAGCATTCTGACCCGTGCCCGACCGGCCGCATCCCCTGGCAATAGCGGTGGTTCCGGGCTGGTCTCGTCGAGGAATTCGATGATCGCCAGCGATTGCGTCAGCAGCGTGCCGTCGCCGAGCACCAGCGCCGGCACCAGCCCTTGCGGATTGACCGCGAGATAGGCTGGTTCGAGGTGCTCGCCATGGCGCAGATGATGCGGGATATAGTCGTAGCTCAGCCCCTTCATCTCCAGCGCGATCCGCACCCGGTAGGAGGTGGAGGAGCGATAGTAGTTGTGCAGGACGAGTTTGCTCATGCGCTCACTTCGGCTGGCCGATGGTTATTTCGATGGTGCCGATGCCGTCGACGCCGCCGGTCATCGTGTCGCCGGGGCCAACCGCGCCGACGCCTGCTGGCGTACCGGTGAAGATCAGGTCGCCGGGCTCGAGCTCCATCGCCTCGCTGCAGATCGACACGATATCCGGTATCGGCCAGATCAGTTCGGCGAGGTCGGCATCCTGCCTGACCTTGCCGTTGACGGCGAGCCAGATGCGGCCCTTCTGTGGGTGGCCGGATTCGTGCGCTTGCACCAACGGGCTGCAAGGGGCGGAGCGGTCGAAGGCCTTCGACCAGTCCCAGGGCCGGGCGGCCTTCTTGGCCTCGTCCTGCAGGTCGCGGCGGGTGAGGTCGATGCCGACGCCGTAGCCCCAGACATGGTCCAGCGCCTTGTCGCGGGGAATGCGGAAGCCGGCTTTGCCGATCGCGGCCACCAGTTCGATCTCGTGGTGCAGATTGGCCGTCAGCGGCGGGTAGGGGATAGCGGTGCCGGAATCGACCACCGCGTCGGCCGGCTTGGTGAAGAAGAAGGGCGGATCACGCTCGTCATTGCCGAATTCGCGGGCATGCGCCGCGTAGTTGCGGCCGACGCAGTAGATACGGCGCACCGCAAAACGATCGGACGAGCCGGCAACGGCCACCGATGCGGTTGCGGGCAGGGGAAGGACGAATTCTGTCATCAAGGGTCTCTGCTTGGTTGCCGGAACATTCGACCGATTTGGGGGCCTGGACAAGGCGATTTGGTCGAGAAAGTGCCGGCGGCACTTTCCGCCGGAGATGGCGATATACTATTTGGCAATAATCTGGCCATGGTGGAGAGGTTATTCTAATCGCTCACGAACTGAAATGAACCCCATGACCGCAACCCACGATCGCGCCCGGTTTCTGATCATCGACGACCATCCGCTGTTTCGTGAGGCGCTGCACAGCGCCGTGCAGATGGCCTATCCGGAAGTCGACACGGTGGAGGCGCGCTCGATCACCGAGGCGCTCGATCTTCTGGCCGATGCCAAGCCGTTCGACCTCGCGCTTCTCGACCTCTCGATGCCCGACGTGCACGGTTTTGACGGCCTGCTGCAACTCCGGACCCGCTATCCGCGCCTGCCCGTGGTGATCGTCTCTGGTTACGAGGAGCCGAAGATCATTTCCGAAGCGCTGTCCTATGGCGCTGCCGGCTTCATCCCGAAATCGGCGCGCAAGAGCGACCTCGCCGCAGCCATCCGCTCGGTGATGGAAGGCGCGATCTATGTGCCGGAGACCTACGAAGGCCGGCCGCCGGACGCCGACAGCGCCGACCGCGCCGACATGGTGCAGCGCCTGTCGACGCTAACGCCGCAGCAACTGCGCGTGCTGCAGATGCTGCGCCAGGGCCTGCTCAACAAGCAGATCGCCTACGAGCTGCAGGTGGGAGAGACCACGGTGAAGGCGCATGTCTCGGAGATCCTGCGCAAACTCAATGTCTACAGCCGCACGCAAGCGGTGATCGAGGTGTCGAAGCTGGACAATGCGGAGTTGTTTCGCGATCAGGCTGGGTTTTGAGCTTTTACCCTCCTCCTTGTGGGGAGGGT
>NZ_RZRA01000593.1:0-3577 GCF_003998945.1 Mesorhizobium sp. M7A.F.Ca.CA.003.01.2.1
GGCGGCGGGCGATGGCGTCCGCCGCCATGAAACCGACATTGTGCCGATTGCCGGCGTATTTCGCGCCCGGATTGCCGAGACCTGCAAACAGCAGCATCGCCTGCTCCGGGCGTGAAAGAGTTACTTCTCTTCGGCGGCAGGAGCCGCTTCAGGTGCAGCCGCTTCAGCCGTCTCTTCCGTCTCCGGCTTCATCGCCGACGAACCGGCAATGGTCGCGATGGTGAAGTCGCGGTCGGAGATCACAGGCTTGACCCCAGCCGGCAGCTTGACCGCCGAGATGTGGATCGAATCGCCAATGTTGGCGCCGGTGAGATCGACGGTGATGAATTCCGGGATCGCATTGGCCGGGCAGTGGAACTCGACTTCGTGACGCACGATGTTGAGTACGCCGCCGCGCTTGATGCCGGGCGACTTGTCCTCGTTGATGAAGTGGACAGGCACGTCGACATTGACTTCGGTGTCCTTGCCGATGCGCAGGAAGTCGACATGGACAGGGAAATCCTTGACCGGGTCGAGCTGGAAGTCCTTCGGCAGGACCTGGATCTTCTTGCCGTCGACATCGATCGTGGCGATCGTGGTCAGGAACCCGCCGCCATGGATCTTGTAGTAGATGTCCTTGTAGGTGAGCGCGATAGCCAGGGGAGGCTGCTTGTCACCATAAATTACTGCAGGCACTTTACCGTTGCGGCGAACTGCACGGGCGGACCCCTTACCGACCTGTTCGCGTGCTTCGGCCTTGAGCTCGTAAGTGTCGTGGCTCATGGCATTTCCTTTCGGTTTGTTCTGGAGCGCTCACGGTGGGCAGAGTGCCTGGACCGTAAACGTCGAAAGCCGACATACCCATGCATGATCTGGTCCGAAAACCGGAATCCACTTTTCGGGATCATGCGGGAAGGCGGCCTTCCGCCGCGTTGCCTCCAAGGGTGTCTACGCGGGTGGCGGCTCTATAGCGGAAGGCGGCCGGAGGTGCAAGCCAAAGGCACGACCGGCCTGGTGCAGCCCAGACGGCCGCTATCCGCGCTTTTCGATGACGGCATAGAGCACGTTGCGGTTCTCGCCGAAGAATACCTGCGCCTCGACGGTGTTGCGGTCGACGCTGGCATTGACGATGTTCCACATATCGACCTCCGATCGCAGCAGCAACACCCAGTCCATGAACGTCTCCCGATACCCCGCGTCGGGGGTGCCCTCGGCGTAGTTGGCGAACAGGAATGTTCCGTTCGGCTTCAACATCTGCAGGCAGGTCTTCGTGAGTTTCACCGCGACGTTGTGGGCGAGGTAGTCGTAAAGGCCGGAGGCGTAGATGAAGTCGAATTTGCCGAGCTTGTGGCCCCGCGTGAGCACGGTTCGCACCGAGCCGTCGATGGCTTCGACGGCGGTGCCCTGGAAGTCGCGCGAGATCAGCCCAACGCTCTGGGGATCCTGGTCGAGCGCAACCCAGCGCTTGAGACGGCCCTCCGTCAGGGCGACCGAACGATTGGCTTCCCGCAAATGGCCGGCCGCGATCGCCAGAACCTCGGTTTCCGGTCCGTTCTTGGCCGCGATCTCGTCGACATATCGGGTCAGGAGGTCGCGTCGTTCCCGGGCCGCGACGCATGACGGTACGTTCTGGGTATGGCTATAGAGTGCTTTGCCGACCTCCGAGGCGTTCGCCACGCTCTCTGCCACGTGCGGATCACAATAGATGTAGTCGAGCAACTGCGCGTCGCCGGAATAGCCCCTGGGTTTGGTGAAGGACCAGTGCGTCAGTGGATCCTCGAGAAAATACTTCAGGATCGGATGGTTCTGCGCGACCGGTATCAACGCATGCCAGACGTCGGGATGAACCTTGGAATGCAGGCCATTGAGGAAGGACAGCAAGCGGCCGACGATCTCGGCCGGGTTCTTGTCCTGTTCGACCTGCTGCTGTGTCGCGTGGAGAATGAGGGCAAGCTCCGCGCGCGCGGTTTCGAACGCTTCGCCATGATGCTCGATCTTTCCCCGAGGCAGCGTGCCGGCGAGCATCTCGGCAGTAATCAAGCTTTTGCCATCAAGAACGGTCTGCACGCCATCACTCCATAGTTAACAGTCGGTTAACTTATTGCGTAGAATGCTCCCTTTGCCAATGTCGGGCCGACGGCATTTTAGGTTTATGATTAATTTCCCGCCAACCATGTTCGTTGGTTAATCAGTTTCCGAGCCGGATTCCGGGTTCGAGTTAACGGAAACTTGTCTTGCGCGATTGCATTTGTTTGCCCGGCGTTCGCAATCGCCGTCGCGTCCCAAGGAGCCGGCCCGCGTGGGGGCAGAAGCTGGAAATGAGTTCGGAAAACAAAATCCCTTTCAAAAGGGGTCGATTGTGATGAACGAACACGTGTCATCCGCATTGGCCGATACGGTTGACGCTGAGCCGTACGAGCCGCGCTACGAACTGGGGGCCGACGAACTTCGCGCCCTCTACCGCACCGAAGCCCGGGCGACGCGAAGAGGGGAGGCCAGGCCAGGGCTTTGGATCGCAGTTGCGATCTATCTCTTGTTTTCGGCAACGGATCTGCTGCTGATCCCGGATGTGGCCGCCTATACGATCACGGCGCGCTTCGCGGTCGGCTTGAGCGCGCTTTTGATCCTGGAAGCGCAGCTTCGCCACGGCGTCGGGACGGAATGGCTCGACGTGACCTGCGCCGGGGCCATCATCTTTGGCTATGTTGGTTGGCTGTGTCCGGCGATTATGGGCGCGGACAAGGAAAGCGTCTCTTACTATATGGTCTTTGGGACCATATTCATGATGAGCGCCAATCTTTTCTTTACATTCAATTTCAAGCTTTCTATCGTAACCTCGACAATAATCTTATGTATACTTTATATCGTAAATTACTTTGTTCCCTCAACTCTCATATACAAAATGGTATTTGGGGCTTTCTATGTTTCTTGTTTCACGTTCACCTCATATGTGAACTGGAAACTGAATGAGGAACGCTACAACGTCTTCCTGAACGCCCTGGAAGCCAAGATCCAGCACAATGAGGCGACCGAACGCGGCAAGGCCCTGCTGAGGTTGTCGCGGACCGATCCGCTCACGGGTCTGGAGAACCGGCGCGCGATCGACGAGAAGCTGCGAGACTACTGGAACGATTGGCAAAAGGTCGGCACCAGCTTTGGGGCGATCCTCATCGACGTGGACTTCTTCAAGAAGTTCAATGACTGCTACGGCCATCAGGAAGGCGACCGCTGCCTGATCCATGTCGCCAATGCCCTTAGCGATATGATCAAACAGTATAATGGCTCCATCGGCCGCTATGGCGGCGAAGAGTTCATCGTCCTGGCTCGCATGGAGAAAAAGGAGCAGATCCTGGACATTGCGGAAGCCATTTGTAGCACGGTGGAGAACCTGGCTCTGACGCACGAACTGCGGCGCGACGGCGTCTCGATCGTAACGGTAAGCGTTGGCGCCGCATTCACCCGGACGCAGACCGGGGCCAAGCTGGAGAAAATCATTCACGAGGCCGATCGCGCTCTCTATCTGGCAAAAGCCGGCGGCCGAAATTGTGCCCGGCTGTTCGATCCAACCGACCCGCAAAGCAGTGACGAGAGCGAGAAC
>NZ_RZRA01000594.1:0-3566 GCF_003998945.1 Mesorhizobium sp. M7A.F.Ca.CA.003.01.2.1
GGTCCAGTCGAGGTCGGAAAGGTGCACCATGCCGTCCACGTCGCCTTCGAGGCCGATGAACAGGCCGAACTCGGTCTTGTTCTTGACCTCGCCCTCGACCTGGCTGCCGACCGGATGGCTAGAGGCGAAAGCCTGCCACGGATTCTCGAGCGTCTGCTTGAGGCCGAGCGAGATGCGGCGCTTGGCCGGATCGACTTCGAGCACCACCACGTCGACTTCCTGGGTCGTCGACAGGATCTTGCCTGGATGCACGTTCTTCTTCGTCCACGACATTTCCGAAACGTGGATGAGACCCTCGATGCCCGGCTCCAGCTCGACGAACGCGCCGTAGTCGGTGATGTTGGTGACGGTGCCCTTGATCTTCTTGCCGATCGGGAACTTGGTGCCGATCTCGGACCACGGATCGCTCTCGAGCTGCTTCATGCCGAGCGAGATACGGTGGGTTTCCTGGTTGATGCGGATGATCTGCACCTTGACCGTCTGACCGATGTTGAGGATTTCGGTCGGATGGTTGACGCGGCGCCATGCCATGTCGGTGACATGCAGCAGGCCGTCGATGCCGCCGAGGTCGACGAACGCACCGTAATCGGTGATGTTCTTGACGACGCCTTCGACAACCTGGCCTTCTTCGAGGTTCTGCACGATTTCCGAACGCTGTTCGGCGCGGCTCTCTTCGAGCACGGTACGGCGAGACACCACGATGTTGCCGCGGCGGCGATCCATCTTGAGGATCTCGAAGGGCTGCGGGTTGTGCATCAGCGGGGAGACGTCGCGGATCGGGCGGATATCGACCTGGCTGCGCGGCAGGAAGGCCACGGCGCCGTCGAGGTCGACCGTGAAGCCGCCCTTGACCTGGTTGAAGATGACGCCTTCGACGCGCTCACCCTTGGTGAACTTCTCTTCGAGACGGACCCAGCTCTCTTCGCGACGGGCCTTCTCACGGGAAAGCATCGCTTCGCCAAGCGCGTTTTCAATGCGCTCGACATAGACTTCGACGGTGTCACCAACCTTGAGGGTAGTGTCCTTGCCCTTGACGCCAAATTCCTTCAGCGGCACGCGGCCTTCGACCTTGAGGCCGACGTCGATGATGGCCATGTCCTTTTCGATCGCGGTGATCGTGCCCTTGACGACCTGGCCTTCGCCGGAATGGCCTGTTGTAAATGATTCTTCGAGCAGGCTCGCGAAATCATCGCGAGTGGGATTTGCAGCTGACATTGTTTCTCCTGGAGTGCCCCGCATCTGGAAGCGGGACGGGCGCCGTGGGTTAGCGTTGCGTTGGCCTGCCGGCGTTCCGGGCTACAAAAGCCCTGGGCCGCTCTTTAAGCGGCAATTCCGGCGCATGAAGAATGCTGGCAGGCTGGTTCGTGCCCGATATGGGTATTTTCTTCGCCTCCGACAACGGAAAGACGAGGGAAAAACCCGGATCAGACCTAGTCTCTCTTGGCCAAGACGTCATCGATGATCGCCATGGCTGCAAGAAACGCGGCTTCTATAGCCATTTCGCTGGTATCAAGCAAGTGCGCGTCGGCGGCCGGCTTCAAAGGTGAGTCGGCACGGCCCATGTCGCGCTGGTCGCGGCGCATGATATCGGCGAGGATCTCGGTAAAATCAGCGGTCCCGCCGATGCTCTCGATCTCGGCCAGCCGGCGCTGTGCTCGCACCTCGGCGCTCGCCGTCACATAGAGTTTGATGTCGGCGTCGGGGCACACCACGGTGCCGATGTCGCGCCCGTCGAGCACCGCACCCGGCGGCGTCTTGGCGAAGTCGCGCTGCTTTTCGACGAGGATGCGCCGCACGGTCGGGTACACCGCGACCTTGGAGGCCGCCTCGCCGACCGCATGCGCCGACAAGACCGTCCGGTCGAGCTTTGCCAGATCGACCTGGCGGGCAGCGGTTTCAGCCGCCGAGACATTGTCGAGCGGCAGCGCGTGCTGGATGAGCGCATAGGCCACGGCACGGTAGGTGAGGCCGGTGTCGAGCAGGTTGAGGCGGTAGTGGTCGGCCAGCCGGCGGGCGAGGGTGCCCTTGCCGGCGCCGGCGGGGCCGTCGATGGCGATGGTGAAGACGTGTGTCATTGGCAGACCGCCGAAAGGGTTGGGCGCTGGCCTGCCAACGTACCAAGGCTATTGGTTGCCACGACCGTCACCCGATCTCCGCGCCCAGCGCCGTCATCAGCCCCATGAACTCCGGAAAGCTGGTCGCGATCATGGCGGCGTCGTCAATGGTCACCGGCTTTTCCGTCGCCAGCCCCATGACCAGAAAGCTCATGGCGATGCGGTGGTCGAGGTGGGTCTGCACGGTGGTGTCCTTGCCGTTGGGATGGCCGCCAAGGCCCTTGCCGCCCGGTTTGCCGCGCACGGCAAGCGAAGCTTCGCCCTCGGTGCAGTCGACGCCGTTGAGCGTCAGACCGTTGGCGACGGACGACAGCCGGTCGGATTCCTTCACCCGCAACTCCTCCAGCCCCTGCATCAGCGTTTCGCCCTCGGCGAAGCTCGCAGCGACCGCCAGCACCGGATACTCGTCGATCATCGACGGCGCCCGCTCGGGCGGCACGATGACGCCCTTGAGCTCGGAGTAACGTACCCGCAGGTCGGCGACATCCTCGCCGCCGGCATTGCGTGGGTTGAGGATGTCGATGTTGCCGCCCATCTCCTGCAGCGTCAAAAGCAGGCCGGTGCGGGTCGGGTTCATCAGTACGTTTTCGATCGTGATGTCCGAACCCGGCACGATCAGGGCGGCCACCAGCGGGAAGCCGGCCGAGGACGGGTCGCCCGGCACGGCGATGGTCTGGCCGGTCAGCTTGCCCTGGCCTTCGATGAAGATGTGGCGCACGCCACGCTCGTCGGTTTCGACCGACAGATTGGCGCCAAACCCCTTCAGCATCTTTTCGGTGTGGTCGCGTGTCATCACCGGCTCGATCACCGTGGTGATGCCGGGCGTGTTGAGGCCGGCGAGCAGCACTGCGGACTTCACCTGCGCCGAGGCCATCGGCACGCGATAGGTGATCGGTGCGGCATGCTTGGGTCCATGCAGTGTGATCGGCATGCGGTCGCCCGGCGTCGCCTTCAGCACCTGCACGCCCATCTGGCGCAAGGGTTCCAGCACACGGCCCATCGGCCGGCCCGACAGCGAGGCATCGCCGATGAAGGTCGTCTCCATGTCATAGGTGCCGACAAGGCCCATGGTCAGCCGCGAGCCGGTGCCGGCATTGCCGAAATCGAGCGGGCCTTCCGGCTGCAGCAGCGCGCCGTTGCCGGTGCCGCGGATCACCCACTCGTCGCCGTTCTTCTCGATATGCGCGCCCATTGCCTTCATGGCGGCACCCGTGCGCATCACGTCCTCGCCTTCGAGCAGGCCAGTGATGCGGGTCTCGCCGGAGGCGAGGCCGCCGAACATGAAGGAACGGTGCGAGATCGACTTGTCGCCCGGCACGCGCGCGATGCCGGAAAGGGCTGGGGATTGGCGGGCGGTGGCCGGCTTGGGGGCGGCGGCGTGAGACATGGAATTTCCCTGGACGGAATGCCGGCGGGCCGGCGCTTTTCATTTGTTGCGGCGGTCTCGTACCA
>NZ_RZRA01000595.1:0-3560 GCF_003998945.1 Mesorhizobium sp. M7A.F.Ca.CA.003.01.2.1
GGCATGGGAGGCTGGGATATCATTCCCGCAGAGCTTCTGCTTGTCGCCGCGAACCTGACGGATTGGCGAAGCCTGTCGCGGCGCTCGCTGATGCTCCTCTACAACTGGACCTGCCTGGCTTTTCTGGTGCTGTGCGCCACCGGCCTGTCGGGGATCGCCGTCAATGTGCTGAAATATGCCATTGGCCGGGCTCGCCCGCTCTATTACGAGGACTTTGGCGTGCTGACCCTGCACCCCTTCGCTTTCGATGCGCGCTTCGCCGGCTTTCCGTCCGGCCATGGTACGACAATGGGCGCGGTGTTCGGGGTCGCTTTGCTGTTGTTTCCGCGGCGCTGGTACATCGCCCTGGCGATCACCGCCTGCATCGCCTCGACCCGTATCTTCGTTGGCGCGCACTATCCCAGCGACACCGTCGCCGGCTTCGGCCTTGGCTGCGGTTTCGCGCTTGCCTGCGGGCTGGTCTTTGCCCGGCTCGGCTTCATCTTCCGGCCGATGCCTTCGGGCTTGCCGGTCCGCAAGAAGACGTTTTGGCTGATTGGGCCGAGAAGGAATTTGACGGGCCGATGATGCCATGGGTAGGAAAGTCGTTGCGATAACCGGACGGCAAGGCGGGACAATGGTACGACGATCGCGAATGGTGGTAGGAGCGCTGCTGGCGGCATTTGTTGCTGGCGGAGAGATGGCGAACGCCTCGCCCTTCGTTGACACGAAGGAGGGGCAAGTCCAGGTCGACCATATGACCCTGCAGGAATTGCAGGCGGCTGCGCTAACGGGGTCGGCCGACGCGCAGAACCGGCTTGGCGTCGTTTTTCTGCTGGGACTCGGAGTTAAAGCGGATTTCGTCAAGGCTTTCGAATGGTTCCAAAAAGCGGCCGAGAAAGGGCACCCCGACGCGGAGACTTGGTTGGGCAATCTTTATGGAACCGGTCGAGGAGTAACACTCGATCGGCAGAAATCTCTGTTTTGGACAAGGAAGGCCGCAGAGCGCGGTTACAGCCGCGCAGAATATAATTTGGGAGTGAATTTCCTAGAGGGGACACTCACCGCCACGAACTACACCGAAGCCATCGCGTGGTTCAGGCGGGCTGCGGAACATGGCGACGTGTTGGCCAATCACAATCTTGGCCTATTGCTTTTGACAGGACGCGGAACTCCCAGTTCACCGCCAAATCTGAGAATTGAAGTCGACAAGGTACAGGCGCTGAAGTCGATTGCGTTCTCCGCCGAGAGTGGATTTGCGGACTCTCAAGCGGCTCTTGCTGCCATGTATTTCGAGGGGAACGGCGTAACGCAGAGCTATTCTGAAGCGGCCAGATGGTACCTATTGGCCGCGGAGCAGGGCTCAGCGTATGCACAAACGATGCTGTCCGCCATGTACCTTACTGGGCATGGTGTAACCGCCAACCAAGACACTGCCGTGAAATGGCTGAAGAAAGCGGCAGCAAACGGGAATGCTGCGGCTCAGGAACAGTTGGGCCAGAGTTATGGCGGCGGATTCTACGGACTGCCGCAGGATTTCATGCAAGCGATCGAGTGGACGACAAAGGCGGCGGACCAAGGAAACGCGGAAGCACAAAACACTCTTGGAGTAGCCTATCTTAAAGGTCTTGGAGTGCCGTCCGAGCGAGAGGTGGCTCATGATTGGTTTAAAAGGGCCGCCGCACAAGGTAATGCTCATGCAATTTACAACATAGACAAATATTTTAATAAAGATAAGGTTTTTACAGGGCAATGACCCGATTTCTATTTGGCCGGGCTGGGCTTCACCAAGGCTCGGCTTCATCAGTGCTCATTGGCGCGCCTTAATTTCCTTCGCGAACGGTGATGGGCCGGACCGACAGACCTCAAAAGACCGTAGTGTCTGCTTATTGATCGTCCCAGCGCGAACCATGTCACTGACCGCGCTATGGTCCTCAAAGGCGTCGCTCTGAAATTCCCGCTTGGTCGTCATGACCAACCTCCAAGCTACATTCCGCCAATTCAGCTAGACGCCGTCCAGGCCGCCATAGGATCTGACCAATCCGGCCATGTCGGGCGACCGGTGGTCCTCGTGTTCGAGCCCTTGCGCAACGCCGACGCGATCGGCGACCGGCCGGTTCTGGCTGACCTTCCACTTGCCGTGGATTTCGCTGATCTCGATTTCCAGCCCGATAATGCCCTTGATCTGCGACTGGATGAAGGGCTCCGGCGCATCGGTCACCGCCCAGGGCGCGGCGCGGGCGCCTTCCTGGGAGACGGTCAGATCGGCGATCTGCTGCGCCAGCCAGTCCTGATCATCCATCACCTTGACGGTGCCGCGAACCTGCACGATGGCATAATTCCAGGTCGGCACCACCTTGCCGGTCTCGCGCTTGGTCTCGTACCAGGACGGCGTCACATAGGCATCGCTGCCCTGGAAGACGATCAGTACGGTTGACGCCGGATTGTCGGCCAACAGGCGCCATTGCGGGTTGGCCCGC
Organism: Mesorhizobium sp. M7A.F.Ca.CA.003.01.2.1; assembly: GCF_003998945.1. Taxonomy (NCBI): domain Bacteria; kingdom Pseudomonadati; phylum Pseudomonadota; class Alphaproteobacteria; order Hyphomicrobiales; family Phyllobacteriaceae; genus Mesorhizobium; species Mesorhizobium sp. M7A.F.Ca.CA.003.01.2.1. Next base: position 2,460 of record NZ_RZRA01000595.1, read on the forward strand.
GCCAGATGGGCGCGCAGCCTGCCGTTCGGCCCGATTTCCGCGTCGAGCAGGAACGGGATGGCGTTGGCGACCGGCCCATCGGGTCCGTTGGAAATCAACAGGCCCAGCGGATGCGTCCGGATCAGCCCGTGCAGGATTTCCGGCCGCGTTTCCCTGAAATGAGGAGGTTCGTACATCGCCGTCCCTGCTTTCTTTGCTTATCTCAGCCGCTTCGGCCGCGGATCCGACAATTCGCCGGCCAGCCGGCGGTCGAGATAGTCGGCGCATTCCTCGAGCAGCAGGTCGGCATCGTTGGAGAAGAAATGGTTGGCGCCGGGCAACGTCTTTTGGGTGATGGTGATGCCCTTCTGCGTGTGCAGCTTGTCGACCAGGCCCTGCACATCCTTCGGCGGCGCCACCTTGTCGGCATCGCCATGGATGATCAGGCCCGATGACGGGCAGGGCGCCAGGAACGAGAAATCATAGGTGTTGGGCTGCGGCGCGATCGAGATGAAGCCTTCGATCTCGGGCCGGCGCATCAGAAGCTGCATGCCGATCCAGGATCCGAACGAGTAGCCGGCGACCCAGCAGCTCTTGGAATCGGGATGCAGCGACTGCACCCAATCCAGCGCCGCGGCAGCGTCCGACAACTCGCCGGTGCCGTGGTCGAATTCGCCCTGACTGCGGCCGATGCCGCGGAAATTGAAGCGAAGCGTGGTGAAGTCCCGCTTCTGGAACATGTAGAAGAGGTCGTAGACGATCTTGTTGTTCATCGTGCCGCCGAATTGCGGGTGCGGGTGCAGGACGATGGCAATCGGCGCGCTCTTTTCCTTGGAAGGCTGGTAGCGACCCTCCAGGCGGCCGGCAGGACCGGTGAAAATGACCTCAGGCATAAAATACTCCACTAGGTAATACGAATGCGCGGTGCCTGGAACGTTTCCTCTGGCCTTGACGCAGGGCGAGCGTCTTCTTAGAAGCTAGTTTAGAATTGTTCAAAACTGAGTGGCAAGACATCGAGCCCGGCCACCCGCGCCGCAAGCCGCGTAAATAGGACGGCTCGCCTTGGAATTTCAAGGAAATAACGCCATACGACGGCGGAATGGCTTCTGACGGGACTTGACG
>NZ_RZRA01000596.1:0-3557 GCF_003998945.1 Mesorhizobium sp. M7A.F.Ca.CA.003.01.2.1
CGGCACCGTCATCGCCCCAAATGCGGTCATCGGACAATCCTGCCAGATCGGCCGCGACGGCTATGTCGGTCCGGGCGCCAGCATCCAGTATGCCTTGATCGGCAATCGCGTCATCATTCATGGCGGCGCCAGGATAGGCCAGGATGGTTTTGGCTTCGTCGGCGGGGCCAAGGGTCCTGAGCGCGTGCCGCAGATCGGCCGTGTCGTTATCCAGGACGACGTCGAGATCGGCTCCAACACCACCGTCGATCGCGGCGCCATGTCCGATACGATCATCGGCCAGGGCACCAAGATCGACAATCTCGTGCAGATCGCCCATAACGTCCGCATCGGCCGCAATTGCATAATAGCCGGGCTTTCGGGTATTTCGGGTTCTGTGGTCGTAGGTGACAATGTCACCATGGGCGGCGGCGTCGGGCTTGCGGATCACCTGACCATTGGGACAGGGGCCAAGCTTGCCGCCAGAAGTGGATTTATGAGCAATGTCCCTGCAGGCGAGATCTGGGGCGGCTATCCGGCACAGCCAATGGCGGAAGCCATGCGGGAGATAGCCATGCTGCGCAAGCTCGCCAGGACCCGCAAACAGGGCGAGGGAGGCAATGGCTGACATGATCGCGTCGACGACGCTGGAGGCGGTCGACATTATGGGGCTGATGAAGCTCCTGCCGCACCGCTATCCGTTCCTGATGATCGATCGTATCGTCGACATCGATGGCGACGAATCCGCTGTTGGCATCAAGAACGTGACCATAAACGAGCCGCATTTTCAGGGCCATTTCCCTGAGCAGCCGGTCATGCCGGGTGTGCTCATCGTCGAGGCGATGGCGCAGACGGCCGGCGCCATCTGTATCCGCAGCCTGGGTACCGAAAAGCCGTCGCTGGTCTATTTCCTGACCATCGACAACGCCAAATTCCGCAAACCGGTGGTTCCCGGCGACCAGTTGAAGATCTATGTCAAGAAAATCAAGAAACGCGGCAACCTGCTCAAATTCGCTTGTGAAGCCATGGTCGACGGCGCCAAGGCGGCCGAGGCCGAGATTTCAGCCATGATGGTCACCAGCGACTGACGATCGAGTGCTTATGAAAATCAAGACATCCATTCATGCTTCCTCCATTGTCGAGGAAGGCGCCCAAATCGGCCAAGGTGTGCGCATCGGGCCGTTCTGCCATGTCGCTGCCGATGTGGTGATCGGCGACGACGTCGAACTGGTCAGTCATGTCTCGGTGATGGGCGCGACGTCGATCGGCGCCTCGACCAAGGTCTATCCGATGGCGACATTGGGCGCACCGCCGCAGAACACCAAGCACAAGGGCGGCCGAACCACCTTGGTCATCGGCAGGAACTGCACGATCCGCGAAGGCGTGACCATGCATCTCGGCACCGATTCCAGCCGCGGCGAGACGACGGTCGGCGACAATGGCAATTTCCTTGCCTACGCCCATATCGCCCATGATTGCGTCGTCGGCAACAATGCGACGTTCGCCAATGGCGCAACGCTGGGCGGCCACTGCGAGGTCGGCAACAATGTCTATATCGGCGGACTGACCGCAGTGCATCAGTTTGTCCGCATCGGCGACAACGCCTTTCTCGGCGGCTGCTCCGCGATCGTCGGCGATGTCATCCCCTTTGCCATAGCGGTCGGCAACCGCGCCAGCCTACGCGGCCTCAACATCATCGGCCTCAAGCGCTCCGGCCTGCCAAGGTCCGAAATCCTTGTGCTGCGCAAGGCTTACAGGATGATCTTCGATCGTTCCCGCACCGTTGGCGAGAACATCGAGTTCGCCAAGGCGGAGTTCGCGTCGTCGCCGACCGCCATGAAGATCATCGATTTCATCACCAGTCGCGGCAAGCGGCACTATGCTGTGCCGTCGCTCAAGGGCGGCGATGGCGACGATGTCGATGACGAAGACTGAGACAGCGGCAGCGCGTCTTGATCTTCCGCCGGGCTCCAGGGTCGGCATCATTGCCGGCGGCGGCAGTCTGCCGGTCGAAGTCGCGGCCGGTTCGGCTGAACAAGGCTATCCGCCCTTCGTCATCCTGATGGAAGGCGAGGTCGACCGCATCGCGGAGCTCTCCCGATACGATCACGAAAGCCTCGCTCTGGAAGGTATAGGCTCGCTGGTCCCATTGCTACGGCGGCACCGGATCACCCATCTGGTGCTTGCAGGCGAGATCAAGCGCCGGCCGCGATTGCTTGCGCTGCGCCCCAGTCTCAGCCTGCTCGCGGTAATTCCGCTGGTCGTCATGGCGCTCGCGCGTGGCGACGATGGCCTGCTGAAGGTCTTGGCGAGGGGCCTCGAAGCCCGTGGAATAAAGGTTGTGGGAGCGCATGAAATCGTGCCGAGCCTTGTCGCCGCCGAAGGCGTCCTGACCAACGCCGCGCCACAAAAGTCGGACTGGCGTGACATCGAGGCAGGCCTTGACGCAGCAAAGGCCATCGGGGCGCTGGACATCGGCCAGGCCGCGATCGCCATCGGTGGCCGGACCATTGCGCTGGAAGGCATCGAAGGAACAGCCGGATTGCTTGAGCGGGCAAAGCTTTTACGCGGCCACGGCCGTATTGCGGGCAAGACCCGCGGCGTCCTGGTCAAGTGCGCCAAGCCTGGCCAGGAACTGCGAGCGGATCTTCCGTCCATCGGCCTGCAGACGGTCGAAGCAGCGCATGCAGCCGAGCTTGCCGGGATTGCCGTCGAGGCGGGACGTTCGCTGGTTCTCGAAGGTCCTGAAACCATCGCGCGCGCCAACGCACTCGGCCTGTTCGTCATTGGCCTGCCTGCCACGACGGAGCCGCACAGTGGCTGACAGGGCATTGAAGATCGCGATTGTTGCCGGCGAGGAGTCCGGCGACCTGCTCGGCGCCGACATAGTACGCTCGCTCAGGCAGGCGGCCGGGCGCGAGGTGCAACTCGTCGGCCTCGGCGGCCGTCATTTGCAGACGCTGGGACTGGTCTCGCCATTCGATGCCGGTGAGATCGCCCTCATGGGGTTCAGTGCCGTCCTGCGCGACCTTCCGCGCCTGATGCGGCGGATCAGCCAACTGGCCAAGACCGTTGCCGACGAAAAGCCGGATTGCCTCGTCACCATTGACAGTCCGGACTTTTCGTTGCGCGTCGCCAAAAAGGTGCGTGCGGCCAACCCGTCGATTCCGATCATCCACTATGTCTGCCCGAGCGTGTGGGCGTGGCGGCCGGGCAGGGCGGTCGCGATGAAGCCCTATGTCGACCACATCCTCTGCATCCTGCCTTTCGAGGTTAAGGAGTTGGAGCGGCTCGGCGGGCCATCGGGCACCTATGTTGGGCATCGCCTGACGCACGATGCGGGCTTGCTCGCTGCAGCCAAGGCGCAGGAGTTGCCGCGCGACCTTTCTCCTGATCGGGTCAAAACCTTGCTCGTCCTGCCCGGTTCGCGGCGTGGCGAGGTACGGCGGCTGCTCGACCCGTTCGGCGAGACGGTGTCGATCCTGCGCGCGCGCGGCCACCGCTTGCGGCTGCTGCTGCCGACCGTCCCGCATGTCGCCGACCTCGTCAAATCTTCCGTCAACCGCTGGGATGAAAAG
>NZ_RZRA01000597.1:0-3557 GCF_003998945.1 Mesorhizobium sp. M7A.F.Ca.CA.003.01.2.1
GTCTTTCCAGTCTCCGGCCGCAGATTGGGATTGGGCAGGAACGGAAAGCTGACGCCTGCCGGATGATTGCCGCTGATCAGCGTCTCGGCGATCGATGGCGAGCGATAGCCCTCGGCATAGGTGCCATAAAACTGAAGGCCGGCAAGGCCTGCGGATTCGAACGGGGAGACGCCGACGGTGATGCGCGGCGATACCCTGTCGCCGGAAATGTCGTGGGTGTCATCTTTGAGACTGTAGTTGTCGTAACGCAGCCCGGCGATGACTTCGAGCCACTCCCAGGTGAGCTTGTCCTGGACATAGGCGCCCGAAACGTTGCGCTTGCCCGAAGGCGTGTAGAAACTGTCGCCACCAGCCGCGCCGCCGGTCTCGACGTTATCGCCGACCCAGTCGCCGCCATAGGTCAGCTCGTGCGCGATCCCACTCGTCTCGAACCGGGACGTGTTCCAGATGTCGATGCCGGTGGTGCCGACGTCGAATGTCGACTGCGATCCCGCCGGCAAGACAACGGGAAGGCCGGTGACCGGATCAAAGCGGTTTTGCGGGACAAGGCTGGTCAGATCGAGGTTGGTCTTGTTGTAGGAGGTGTTGATGTGGAGATCGAGCCAGCTCTTGTCCTCATCCGTGATGTTGTAGCGCGCCGTGAAGGTGTTCGACTTCAGGTCGACGTCATTGACCGGCGCACCGCCGCTGATCTCGTTCCAGCCATCGCTTGAGCCGACCCAGCCGAGCTTCAGTTCGCTGTTGTCGGTCGGGCGTATGCTGGTCTTGAGCAGTCCGCTCAGCACGTCGAAGCCGGTGCCCTTGACGGTGTCGCCGCCGCCATCCTTGTAGTCGTCATAGTCGCGGTAGACGATGTTGCCCAGCACGTCCCAATTCTCGTTAATGCGGTAGGCGCCGGATGCACTTGTGGTCCAGCCCTTGCCGTTGCTCTCATAGCGTCCCGTGACGGAACCGGCCCATGTCTCGTCAGGCTTGAGGAAATCCTCGGCATCCTTGGTGTCGAAGAAGACGACGCCGCCGATGGCGCCCGAGCCGTAGGTGTTGGCTACAGGACCACGGATAACATCCACGGATTTGACGAGTTCGGGGTCGATGTAGAAGGTCGACTGCGTGCCGTGGTCGGAGCGCTGGAAATTCTGTCGTGCGCCGTCGACGATGACTGCGACGCGACCGAAATCCTGCAGGCCGCGGATGTTGATGCTGGTGCTGACGCGCCTGGCGTCGGCCTGCGCCGCGACACCGGGCACGCCGAGCAGCATCTCATTGGGCGTCGTCGCCATGCGGCGGTCGAGCTGTTCCTGGCCGATATGGCTGGCCGATGCCAGCGATTCGATCGCCGTCTCGCCGGTGCGGCTGATGACGAGGATCTTGTCGAGCAGCGTTGCTCCCGCTGGTGCTGCCTTTTCCTCTTCAGCCTTCTTCGTTTGATCTGTCGTCTGCGCCGCCTGCTGGGCGTTGGCCAGTTGCGCCGATAAGGCAATCGCCGCCACGCTTGCCAGCAATGCCGCCGCGCCGTTCGCCGCCGACCGGCCGCGCCATTCCCAAGTCACAAACCCCATGCCCCAACTCCAAAGTCCAGGTTTCATGCTGGCTGGCCCGGGGCTGGCTGGCATTTTTGATCGTCGCCGACGTCTTAAATGTTGACTCATTTAATCCGGTATTGCACTGACTAGTAAACATGATTATTCAAGTCAAGAAATGAATCGGATTACGCAACGCCTAGCCAGACGCCCGGCACAGGAAAGGGATCCATCCAGATGAACACCCACAATCCCAACGATTTTCGCTATCGCGTCCGCCGTCCCGACGATGCCTCCCCCCATTTCGACCGGGTTCCGCTGGCGGTACGAACCCTTTCCAGCAACACCCTGTTCCAGGGCGAGCACGAGATAGGCATCGAGCATCACGGTGCACTCTACCGGCTGAAAATCACCCGCCAGGGCAAGCTCATTCTCAACAAGTAAGACAAGGCAACAGGGACCGAGACATGGATCAGCGCGTAAAACCCGCCCCGCATGAAATCCGGCGGGCACGGACAGACAATCCGAAGACGCGCGAGCGTGATCTGGCTGCCCATCTCGGCATTTCGGAAGCCGAACTGGTCGCGGCGCATTGCGGCGACGGCGTCGTCCGCATCGAGCCGCGCGTCAACGATCTTCTGACCGGCCTCGAGGCCGTCGGCGAGGTCATGGCGCTGACCCGCAATGACAGCGCGGTGCACGAGAAGATCGGCGTCTATGACAAGGTCGTCACCGGCACCCACAATGCCATGGTGCTTGGCGAAAACATCGACTTGCGCATCTTCCCGAAGGTCTGGGCGCACGGCTTTGCCATCGAGAAGCGCGACGGCGACGAAATCCGCCGCAGCCTCCAGTTCTTCGATGCGGCAGGCGAGGCCGTGCACAAGGTGCATCTGCGGCCGGCCTCCAGCCTCTATGCCTATCAGAAGCTGGTCGCCGCGCTCGAATCGTCCAACCAGGAACCGACGGTCGACATCTCGGGGCCACTCCCCGATGACGAGATCCATGGCGACGAAGCGGCCGCCAATCTCGACGATCTGCGTGACCGCTGGAGCCGGCTGACCGACGTGCACCAGTTCTTTGGTATGCTGAAGACGCTGAAACTAAGCCGCCGGCAGGCGGTGCGCCTGGTTGGGCAGGACTATGCCTGGCAGCTCGACAATGAGGCGGTCCGGGCCATGTTTCATCATGCCGCGGAGGGCGAGATGCCGATCATGTGCTTTGTGGGAAACCGCGGCTGCATCCAGATCCATTCCGGTCCGATCAAGTCGATCAAGCCGATGGGACCATGGATCAACGTGCTGGACGAAACCTTCCACCTGCATCTGCGCACCGACCACATCCACGAGGTCTGGGCCGTGCGCAAGCCGACCAAGGACGGTCATGTCACCTCGCTCGAGGTCTATGACGCCGACGGCAAGATGATCATCCAGTTCTTCGGCAAGCGTCATGAAGGCGAAAGCGAGCGAGACGACTGGCGCTTCCTGGCGGAAAACCTGCCGCGCATCCCAAGCCCGACTGCAGCCTGAGAAAAAATGCTATGAGTGTTTTCCCAAGATTGTCGGCTGTGCGCGGATCTATTTTGGGGCCGGTGATCGGCCTCTCCATGGCTGTTATCGCACTGCAACCCGCCAGCGCCGCGGAAGGCACGGCCGTGTTTGCCGATCCTTCAAAGATCGTGGCCATTGGCGGCTCGATCACCGAGATCGTCTATGCTCTCGGCCAGGAAAAGCATCTGGTGGCACGCGATTCCACCAGCCGGTTCCCAAAGGCGGCGCTTGAGCTGCCCGATGTCGGCTATATGCGCGCGCTGTCGCCGGAGGGTGTGCTGTCGGTCGACCCGACCGGCATCCTGGCGCTGCATGGCAGCGGCCCCAAGGAAGCAGTCGATGTCTTGAAGAAGACGAGCGTGCCGTTCATCGAGGTGCCCGAGCACTACAGCCACGAAGGCATTCTCGAGAAGGTCCGCATCGTCGGCAAGGCGCTCGGCGTCGACGCCAAGGCCGAGGTGCTGGCCAAGGAGCTCGATGCCAAGCT
>NZ_RZRA01000598.1:0-3544 GCF_003998945.1 Mesorhizobium sp. M7A.F.Ca.CA.003.01.2.1
ATTGGGAAGAGCGTGCCATCGACCGCTTTCTCGAAGCCTTCGAGGCCGCCATTCCCGATGGTTTGGCGGCGACCATGATCCTGTCGGCCGGCGAGTACGAGACCGAGAAGCTGGCGCCGTTCCAGATTGGCGCCGAGGACGAGGAAAAGCGCCTGAAGCAGAAAAAGGTGACACGCACCGACGCATTCGCGCGGGCAATGGCGCAGCGTCTTGATGCTCTCCCGGGCGTGCGCGCCAGTTTCGAACTGCATGCCGGCGAGAACCACATGTCGATCCTGCCGGTCACCGTCAATCGCGCGGTGCAGGCGGCGTTTGCGGTGAGGAGGGACACCGCCCTTTGCTGAACGCCGCAGCAAGACGGTCGGCGCTGTCATTCCTGTGAAGGGGAGGCGCTCAATCGGCGGTAGGAGACGCCGCCGAAGTTTGCCGTCACAAAATCCGTGACGGACATCTTGCGCTTGCCTCCGTCGCTGCAGGCGTAAACCGGCCAACCGGCATCGCTGCATTCGCTGGCAGCGCAGATGCGCGCCAGGCAGTTGCCGATAGTCAGCCGGAAGCCGCCCTTGCCGGCGAAGCCTTGCAACAGGCTGCCGTCCGCCGAGCGCCATGTCCGCGCACGGAATTCCGCCCGCAAAAGCAGTGGTTCGAGAGGGACCGCAAGGTTGTTTTCGCCGGCACGCCCTGCGAGCTGCAGACGGAAGCGCGCCATTGCGGTCGCGTATGCAGTCACAAGATCGGCTTGGCGAAAATAGGCGGCTGCCAGGCTTGGGCGGTCAAGCAGATGAGACGTCCACTCGCCTGCCCCTACCGGCCTCACCAAGGCAACAAAGGCAAGAAAGGCGAAGCAAGCTCGTGACATTTCCAGCAGCCATATCTGTCTCGGCGTGCCGGTTTGCCCCCCGGTTGCCCTCCCATAACATCCCGCCAATCGGCGCCCGGCGCAAGCCGCTTGCTAAGGCAGTTCAGAAGGCCGCCGAGCAAGGGATCCTGGAGCCGAAGACGGTGACCCGCATCGACGAACCTGTGCGGGCGATCGCGAGAGGGTGGCGGTGTTTGCGGCAAGGGATCTTGACCAGCCCAGGGTTTCCTAGCCGATGCGAGCCGGCGGCAGCTCGAACAAAGTGGCGCCGTTCTCCCGGCCGCGCTCGACATAGCCGATGACGCCGAACCATCTTGCGACATCCGGCCCCTGGAGCCAACTGCGCGAATGGATGGCGAGGTTGCCGGCGAGCGCCTGGATATGCCTGATATGCCGCTTGCAGAAACGGACGGTCGTGGCCCGGAAGAAGTCCTCCCGTGCGGCGAACAGCGTGTCGGCGGCGTCGCTGTTCTCATGCCAGGCGATGATCGCCACGGCCTTGTCACCCTCGACAAGCGCGTGCGCGCGGCCCTCCTTCAAATTCATCATAAGGTTGTCGTAGGCGATCTTGCTGTCCTTGCCGGCAGCGACGTATTCGTCCGACATTCGCTTGGACAGACCGCGAAAGACATCCTCCAGATCCCCAAGCGTTGCTGCGCGTGCTCTCATTTCACCTCCTGCAGCCCCAACGGGCAGTTTGCCCCAGGGTTGAGGGGTGGCCAAGCAAATTAAATCCGCCGGCGGGCCAATGTGCGCAAAGTGATTCCACTTGGCGATGCAGGCGGCGACGCGACGGGGGGTGCCCAGAACGGACCAGGAGGGGATGGTGCCCAGAGGCGGATTCGAACCACCGACACGCGGATTTTCAGTCCGCTGCTCTACCAACTGAGCTATCTGGGCCTGTTCCGGCAAACGAAAACTCGCAGGCCGGAATTCATCGAGGCGCCGTGGGGCGCCCCTTGAAAGCGCGTGGGTTATAGCACGGGAATTCGGCCTGTCCAGCGCCTAGGTGGCGATTTCAGGCAGGAAAAGCGATGCCGTGCGGCGCCCGGGTTTCCATGCCGCTTGCGGGCCGGAATCGCGCACGGCATGGCACTATCTGGCCTTCTTCACCCTGGTCGGCGTCGTTATTGCAGGCTGAAACGCCGTGACATGTCTTTTAGCCGGCGGTCGAGGCGCAGCAATGCTCGCGGCACTGGGCGCCCGCAAGTCGCCATCGCCTATCTGGCGCCGGTCACGCCGCGCCGAAAATCGGAAGGCGACATGCCGGCGAGCTTGCGGAACGACTTGTTGAAGGCGCTGAGCGAGCCGAAACCCGAATCCATGGCGACACGCAGCACATTGGCGTCCTGATGCATCAAAAGCGCCTGCGCATAGCTCAGCCGCAACAGGTTCACATACTCATTGAGCGTCATGCCGGTGGATTTCTTGAACAGGCTCATGGCGTATTTGGGATGGATGTCGGCGGCCGCGGCGATGTTCACGCAATCGATGTCATAGAGGAAGTTTTCGGCGATGAAATCGCACATGCGTCCGACATTCCGCGACGATTGCTGGTCAAAGGGGCTGCCTGTTTCTTGGTCGGTCGGAGTTGCGGATACCAGCCGATAGGGCTCGAACCGCACTCGCTCCAGCCGCAGCAGCAATTCGTTGACGGCATGTTCGGCCTTGGCCTGGTCGCCGGACCGGGCGTAGCGGTTCCAGCGCTCGAAATTATGGTTGTCGGACTGGTCGGTGGCCGATGTCACCAGTGTTGCGCCCGTCATCAGCCGGTGCCTTATGTCCGTGGGCAGGTGCAGCCGGAAGAAATGCACCAGCGGCAGATGCGCTCCGGCATAGATGGCGTCGTCGGACAAATCGTCCATCTGGTGCGGCAGGCCACCCCAGAACAGGCACATCTCGCCGGCCGAAAGCGAAATCTCGTGGTCGTTCATGCGGTAATGCACGCTGCCGCGCACGATGAAATTAACCTCGACCTGGGCGTGCCAATGCGGCTTGAGCATCACCAACGGATTGGTGTGAAACATCTGCAGGAGCAGCGGCAGGCCTTCCACGCTGCTGGCCCCAGGCTGGTAGAACGGCCGTTCAGGCATCTTACTTTCCGCCAATTTCATATTCCCTTTGACGGCGACAGGCCTTGCCCGGTGCATAGTCTAGCCACGCTCACAGTGAGAGAGCAAATGAAATGGGAGGATTTCAATGCGCATCACAATGACCTGCGCCGCGCTCGCGCTTGCCCTGGGCTCAGCCCCGGCCTTCGCGCAATCCGGCGAAATCACCATCTGGAGCTGGAATGTCGCGGCTTCATCGCTGAAAGCGACCATTGCCGGCTTCAACAAGCAATTTCCCGACGTCAAGGTCACGGTCCAGGATCTCGGCAACCAGCCGACTTACGACAAGTCGATCGCCGGCTGCGCCGCCGGCGGCGTCGGGCTGCCTGATGTCGTCACCATCGAGAACGGCGAGGCCGAGAATTACTGGAGCCAGTTCCCCGACTGCTTCGTCGACCTGCATACGCTCGGTTACACAGCCGACGACCAGAAAAAATTCCCCGATTTCAAGCGCACCGAGTTGGAAGTGGGCGACAAGGCCTACGCGATGCCGTGGGATTCCGGCCCGGTGGCCGCCTTTTATCGCCGCGACTTCTACGAAAAGGCCGGCGTCGATCCTGCTTCGATCAAGACC
>NZ_RZRA01000599.1:0-3532 GCF_003998945.1 Mesorhizobium sp. M7A.F.Ca.CA.003.01.2.1
ACATTGACCTGCTCGGCCGCCTTGGCGATGGAGCCGGCTTCGCCCACGGCAACGCAATATTCCAGCTGTCTGAGCGTGAAGCGTAGCGGCATGGCTGGCTATGTTGCCGGTTTGAGGGCTTCGATCAAGCCTAATGCATGTCGCGCAAAAGTGGCCCCGGTTTTGCGCAAACGACATGCATGGAGCAAAGGCCTAAAGCGCATCACTTGAATCCGTTCGATCGCGATGCGCTCTAGGCGCCCATCAATATTTGATCCATGTCGTTTTGAGCGCGGTGTACTTGTCGAGCGCATGCAGCGACAGGTCGCGGCCGAAGCCGGATTGCTTGAAACCACCGAACGGCGTCATCGGGCTCAGAGCGTCGACCTTGTTGACGGAAACTGTGCCGGCCTGCAGCCGCCCGGCGATGCGGTGCGCGCGCGACAGGCTGTCGGTCCACAGCGATGCGGCGAGCCCGTAGGGGCTGTCATTAGCGATGCGGATCGCGTCGGCCTCGTCATCGAAGGCAATGACCGAAAGCACCGGCCCGAAGATCTCGTCGCGGGCAATCGGATCGGCAGGCGTGACATCGTCGAAAATGGTGGGCTGGACAAAGCTGCCGCGCCCATTGACCGTGACCATGTCGCCGCCCGCGACCAGGCGCGCGGTCTTTTTACCGGCCTCGACGAAGCGCATGACATTGGCGGCGTGGCGACTATCGACCATCGCGCCCATTTTCGAAATCGGATCGAGCGGATCGCCGGGCTGCGTGGCCGCCGCACGCTGCACCAGTTTCTCCACCAAGGCATCCTTGATGCCGCGCTGGACGAGCAGGCGTGAATTGGCGGAACAGACCTCGCCCTGGTTGAAGAAGATGCCGAAGGCCGCCATATCGGCCACCACATCGAGATCCCCGCAGTCGGCAAAGACGAGGTTGGGGCTCTTGCCGCCGGTCTCCAGCCAGACCTGCTTCATGTTCGACTGCCCGGAGTACTGCAGGAACATCTTGCCCACCGCGGTCGAACCGGTGAAGGCGAGGCAATCCACATCCATATGGCGGCCAAGCGCCTGGCCGGCGGTTTCGCCAAGGCCGGGCACAACATTGAGCACGCCGGCAGGCAGGCCCGCCTCCATCGCCAGCTCCGCCAGGAGCAGGGCCGACAGAGGCGACTGCTCGGCGGGTTTCAGCACCACCGAATTGCCCGCCGCCAGCGCCGGCGCGCACTTCCAGGTCGCCATGTCGAGCGGGAAGTTCCACGGCACCACCGCGCCGACCACGCCAAGCGGCTCGCGCCGCACCAGCACCAGATCGCCTTCGCCGGTCGGCGCCACCTCGCCATAGATCTTGTCGATGGCCTCGCCATACCATTGGAAGATCGCCGCCGAACCGGGGACGTCGACCGAGGCCGCATCCCTGACCAGTTTGCCCATGTCCAGCGATTCAAGCAGGGCCAGTTCATGCAGGTTGTCGCGCAGCAGCTGCGCCAGCCGCAGCAACACCTCCTTGCGGTGCGCCGGGCTGGTGCGCGACCAGACGCCGGCGTTGAAGCTGCGCCTAGCGGCGGCAACCGCCAGATCGATGTCTTCCTCGCCGCAGGACGCCACTTCGGCCAGCACCTCGCCCGTTGCCGGATTGACGCTGGCAAAGGTCCGGCCCGAACGCGCCGCGACCGTCTTGCCGTCGATGAACGCCTTGTCACGAAAACGGATCGCGGACGCCTTGCCGATCCAGTCCTTGTGGCTGAGTTCACTCATCGCAGGTGACCCCTGTCTTGACTATTCGTCGCCCGGCACGCCGTAGCTCGGCGCATCGGATGGGTTGATCGCGCGGGTCACATAGGCATCGAGCTGTGGCTTGTAGAGTTGCCACAGCGCCGCCAGTTGCTCGATAGGACAATCGTCGGTCCAGTCGCAGCGCAGGTCGGCGACCGGCCACGCCACCTCACGCACCAGCTTCATGCCGGCGGAATGGACAGGGCCAGCCTCGCCGCCGGCTGTCAGCGCCGCGCGCATAGTCGCGATGAGGCGGTCGCCGAGATGCCCCTCCGACGCCAGGAAGGCCTCGACCATCGCTTGCGGCACGCCATCATGGGCCAGCATGTTGCCGCCGCAGGCGACATTGTCAGCTCGCGCCTCCGCCCAGATGCCAAGAGCTTTGGGACCCGAATGGATCGCGGTCGCTCCAGCGGCGTCGACAGCCAGCACCTGCCGGTATTCGGGATAGGCACCGGTGCGCTTCAATATGGCAATCGCCTCCGCCGCGGACGCGCCGCGCGCCAGCAATTCGAGACCGCGCAGTCCAAGCGTAGGATCGGTGACGTTCTGGCTGGCAATGGCCCCGGCGCCCGCCTGCGCATAGGCGCAGCGCGCCGCAACAGCAGGCGACGAGGAGGACACCGCGACCCCGAACATGCCGGTGCGGCCGCACCGCGCGACAATGGAAAAGGTCATCGCAATCAGTCCGGAATGACGGCGGTGCCGTCGATCTCGACCAGCCAGTCCGGCCGCGCCAGGGCCTGCACGACAAGGCCGGTCGAGACGGGATGCACGCCTCTGATATACGCGCCCATGGTACGGTAGACCGCCTCACGATGGCGCACATCGGTGATGTAGACCACCACCTTGACCAGGTGCTCCATGGTGCCGCCGCACTCCTCGATCAGCTGGCGGATGTTCTGCATGACCTTGTGTGTCTGCTCGACCGGATCATGGCTGTCGATGTTCTTGGCCGTGTCGAGGTCCTGCGGACATTGGCCGCGCAGATAGACGGTCCTGCCGCCCCGCGTAACGACCGCCTGGCACAGATCATTGTCGAGCTTCTGCTCGGGATAAGTGTCCTTGGTGTTGAACTTTCGAATTCTTGTATGCGCCATCTTGGTCTCCGTCGGATCAGGCTCGAGGTCGGGGCATCCCGTTTGAGGTGCCGTGTCTATGCCACCTTGGTCTCGCGCTTCGCGGACGCATGGTAGGCTAGGTATTTGCGCTGCGTGGAAATATGGTCGGCCACATGCTGCGCGTCGTGCCAGACGCCCCAGATGAAGCTCGACCCCCTGCGCGATTGCCAAGGCAGTCCGAGGAAATAGATGCCGGGCTCGGTCGACACACCGCGCTGGTGCTTCGGCTTGCCCCTTTCGTCGAACACATCGACCTTCAGCCAGTTGTAGTCGACGGTGAATCCCGTCGCCCAGATGATCGAACCTATCCCGGCTTCCGACAGGTTCAGCTCGAGAATGGGATCGGTCATGCATCGCGGGTCCGGGCCGATCTTGCGGGCCTCGGGCTCTGGGGGAAGGTCGAGGCCGTTGCGGGCGACATAGGCATCTGCCTCGTCCAGAACCGACATGTAATTCGCATCGCCGCGCGCGATATTCTTGGCCAGATCGGGTGCGAAAATCATCACACCGTGCCTGTAGGATTCGGTCCGGCCAACCAGCGTCATCCCTTGCGCGGCAAGGCGCCGGAAGTCGATCGTCTGGCCGCCACGCGCGCCGCTGACCGCGATGGTGACATGTTCGGTGCCGGGCGCAGGCGCCTGCGCCCGGCACCGAACATG
>NZ_RZRA01000059.1:0-10666 GCF_003998945.1 Mesorhizobium sp. M7A.F.Ca.CA.003.01.2.1
CGGCGCCGGCGTGCTGATCATCGACGACCTGACCGACACCGGCAAGACGGCGGGCATCGTGCGCGCGATGATGCCCAGGGCGCATTTCGCCACCGTCTATGCCAAGCCGAAAGGCAGGCCGCTGGTCGATACTTTCGTCACCGAAGTCAGCCAGGACACCTGGATCTATTTCCCGTGGGATATGGGCTTCACCTACCAGAAGCCGATCGCCGACGACCACGCCGGCTGATTCGCAACTACCCTGTTACAGACCAGCAGCTTGCACCGGGGATGGATTTGCTTTCGCAAACACGTCCGGCAGAGCCGGATATTTCGCGAAATCGACGTCTATTGGCGGAAATTGGCCAGGCGAATGAAATTTTTTACTTTTATTGCCGACAATTAGCCGTAAGATTCGTGAGACGGCAAACGATTCCGGAGGCTGGGGCTAGCTTCTTCGATGTTGACGAGGCCAACGACACACAATCATCTGGCCGAAAGGGTCCGACGGCTCTTCGGCACCGCGCCGTGCCGCCTGCAGGTTGCCGCCCTGCCCTGGCGCGACACGGGAGACGGCGTCGAAATCATGCTGATCACCAGCCGCGATACCGGCCGTTGGGTTTTGCCCAAGGGTTGGCCAGAGGCCAGGGAGCCGCTCTGCGAGGCCGCGGCGCGCGAAGCCGGCGAGGAGGCCGGGCTGCGCGGCCGTGTCTCTCATCTTGAAGCCGGCCGTTACTTCTACGCCAAGGCGCTGGCTTCCGGCGAAGAAGTCCCGTGCGAGGTCCTGGTGTTTCCGCTGCATGTCGACAAAGTCGCGGACCGCTGGAAGGAAAAACGCTCACGCACCCGCAAATGGGTCCGTGCAAGCGAAGCGGTGCGCATGGTCAACGAACCCGACCTTTGCCAGATCATCGCCTATTTCTGCGCCGACCCGCACAGCTTCTCCTGACGGGCGGCCACACCGCGCTCTTTGCAAAACGGGACTTGCTTGCAAAGGCTGGACACGCGTTGCCGCCATCGACATGAATGCTTTGCTAAGGAATCAAAGGTAGGATTCGGCAGCTCTGGTATTTTTTGATCGATGGCGAGCCCCGAAAATCCAATTCCAAACGAGTCCGACGAGCCTGAGCGCGAGCATCGTCCGCGCGTGCTCAAGGGCGGGTCGATCATCACCGGAATTTCGAATTCGGAAGTCGGCTGCACGCTGCGCAATCAACACGAAGGCGGAGCCGAACTGAAGATACCGCTGGAAGCCCGGGTTCCCGATCGCTTCCTTCTCTATGTGCCGCTCGACGGCATTGCCTATCGGTGTGAGGTCCGCTGGCGTCGCAATGACCGTATCGGGGTGCAGTTCACCGGCACCGAGCCAAAACCCAGGCTGCACTACGGCTGATCCATTCAGGCACGACGCTTTGGATCGTTGCCGCGTCCGGATTGCCTGGTGGCGACAAAATTGCGATCGCCGCACCGCATTCTATCCCCGTTATCCACATATGTGACACACAAGATGTTGGGGTCACAAAAGCTACGCAAACGAATCCTTGACGGCGCAAAACGAGTCGCCTTTTATAGGCCATGCGCTCCTGTTGAGAGTGCGACCGGAAAGTTCTGAGCCCGGTCTTTTTCCCGGATTATGTGCGTTTTGCTCGCATTTCCGCCTGGTTACGAGGCCGGCGGAAGCGTTGGAATTGTGGGGCGGTTGGGGTCGATAGGGACAATTGTCGGGCTTGAATAAATTGTCTGTTAATACTATATTTAGTGTTTGCAGGTAGGTTCGACGCTAGATAGTGTGAATTTCCCTCGACCGAGGGAATCGGAAAAAAATCAGTTTTGAGGGACCCGTGGGTTCGTCGGCGCGTTGGACAGGCACTTCGCAAGGAGTTTGACCAGCAGGGCCGGCGGAGGCTGCGAAATGGAGAGCCGGCCGTTTTCGAACGCCGGCAGACGGCGGACATGCGCGTTTCGCATCGGGGGCAGAAATCCCTGGGGAAAAGCGCTACATATAGACAAAAGGGACCGGACCAATGCGCATCGAGCGTCGTTTCACCAAGCCAGGACAGTCCGCCTATGCGGAGATCGAATTCCGCAAGGCGCTTTCGGAGATCAAGAATCCGGATGGCTCGGTGGTGTTCCGCTTGGACAATATCGACGTGCCGGCGCAGTTCTCCCAGGTCGCAGCCGATATCCTGGCACAGAAATATTTCCGCAAGGCCGGTGTTCCGGCACGCCTGAAGAAGATCGAAGAGAACGACGTCCCCTCCTTCCTGTGGCGCTCCGTCGACGATGAGGCGGAACTCGCCAAGCTGCCGGAAGCCGAGCGCTACGGTTCCGAGATCGACGCCCGCCAGGTCTTCGACCGCCTTGCCGGCACCTGGACCTATTGGGGCTGGAAGGGCGGCTACTTCAAGGCGTCGGAAGAAGACGCACGCGCCTTCCGTGACGAGCTTGCCCACATGCTGGCCACCCAGCGCGTCGCGCCGAACTCGCCGCAATGGTTCAACACCGGCCTGCACTGGGCCTATGGCATCGACGGCCCGAGCCAGGGCCACTTCTATGTCGACCCGTTCACCGGCAAGCTGACCAAGTCGAAATCCTCCTACGAGCATCCGCAGCCGCATGCCTGCTTCATCCAGGGCGTACAGGACGACCTCGTCAACGAGGGTGGCATCATGGATTTGTGGGTGCGTGAAGCGCGCCTGTTCAAATACGGCTCCGGCACCGGCTCCAACTTCTCGCTGCTGCGCGGCGAAGGCGAAAAACTGTCCGGTGGCGGCCGCTCGTCGGGCCTGATGAGCTTCCTCAAGATCGGCGACCGCGCGGCGGGCGCCATCAAGTCGGGCGGCACGACGCGCCGCGCCGCCAAAATGGTCATCGTCGACGCCGACCATCCCGATATCGAGGAATTCATCGACTGGAAGGTCAATGAAGAGCAGAAGGTCGCCTCGCTGGTGACCGGCTCGAAGATCGTCAAGAAGCATCTCGAAGCGATCATGAAGGCCTGCGTCAACTGCGAAGGCAATGGCGACGACTGCTTCGATCCGTCGATCAACTCCGCGCTGAAGCGCGAGATTAAGGCGGCCAAGAAGTCGGCCGTGCCGGAGAACTACATCTACCGCGTCATCCAGTTCGCCAAGCAGGGCTATAGCTCGATGTCGTTCAAGACCTACGACACAGACTGGGATTCGGACGCCTACCTCACGGTTTCGGGCCAGAATTCCAACAATTCGGTGTCGCTGAAGGATAATTTCCTGCGCGCCGTCGAGGACGATGCCGACTGGCACCTGACCGCCCGCAAGGACGGCAAGGTACTGAAGACGCTGAAGGCCAGGGATCTCTGGGAAAAGATCGGTTACGCCGCCTGGGCGTCGGCCGATCCGGGCCTGCATTTCAACACGACGATGAACGACTGGCACACCTGCGCTTCCGCCGGTGCGATCCGGGCGTCCAACCCGTGCTCCGAATACATGTTCCTCGACGACACGGCCTGCAATCTCGCCTCGATCAATCTGCTGCCCTACCGCAACGCCGACGGCACGATCGACATCGCAGCCTACGAGCACACGGTGCGGCTGTGGACCATCGTGCTCGAAATCTCCGTCATGATGGCGCAGTTCCCGTCGAAGGAGATCGCCAAGCAGTCCTACGAATACCGCACGCTCGGCCTCGGCTATGCCAATATCGGCGGCCTGCTGATGACGTCGGGCATTCCCTACGACTCCGACGAAGGCCGCGCGATCTGCGCCGCACTCACCGCGATCATGACCGGCATGGCCTATGCCACCTCGGCCGAGATGGCCGGCGAACTCGGCGCCTTCGCCGACTACGACCGCAATGCCCAGAACATGCTGCGCGTCATGCGCAACCATCGCCGTGCCGCCTATGGCGAGAAGCAGGGCTACGAGAAGCTCGCCGTCAACCCGGTGCCGCTCGTCGCTTCCGACCTGAAGCAGCAGGACCTTGCGACCCACGCCAAGGCCGCCTGGGACCGCGCCATCGAGCTCGGCGAGGAGCATGGCTACCGCAACGCGCAGGCGACCGTCATCGCGCCGACCGGCACGATCGGCCTGGTCATGGATTGCGACACCACCGGCATCGAGCCCGACTTCGCGCTGGTGAAGTTCAAGAAGCTGGCCGGCGGCGGCTATTTCAAGATCATCAATCGCGCCGTGCCGGAAGCGCTGCGCACGCTCGGCTATTCCGAAGCCCAGATCGCCGAGATGGAGGCCTATGCGGTCGGCCACGGCAACCTCAACCAGGCGCCGGCCATCAACCCCGGCGCGCTCAAGGCCAAGGGCTTCACCGACGAGAAGATCGCGGCGCTCAACGCAGCCTTGAAGTCGGCCTTCGACATCAAGTTTGTCTTCAACCAGTGGACGCTCGGCGCCGACTGGGTGAAGGAGACGTTCGGCTTCACCGACGAGCAGCTCAACGACTTCTCGTTCGAGATGCTGCCGGCGCTCGGCTTCTCCCGCAAGGACATCGAGGCCGCCAACATCCATGTCTGCGGTGCGATGACGCTGGAAGACGCGCCGTTCCTCAAGGCCGAACACCTCGCCGTGTTCGATTGCGCCAGCCCGTGCGGCAAGATCGGCAAGCGCTCGCTGTCTATCAACAGCCACATCCAGATGATGGCGGCGGCACAGCCCTTCATTTCCGGCGCGATCTCCAAGACCATCAACATGCCCAACGATGCGACGGTGGAAGACGCCAAGGGCGCCTACATGCTGTCGTGGAAGCTGGCGCTGAAGGCCAACGCGCTCTACCGCGACGGCTCGAAACTGTCGCAGCCGCTCAATTCCTCGCTGCTCGCCGATGGCGAGGACGACGAGGATGAAGCCGTCGAGCAGCTGCTCGCCGCACCTGCGGCAGCACGTGCCGCACAGATCACCGAGCGGATCGTCGAGCGCATCATCGAGCGCGTGTCGCGCGAGCAGGAAAAGCTGCCCGGCCGCCGCAAGGGTTACACGCAGAAAGCCAAGATCGGTGGCAACACCATCTTCCTGCGCACCGGCGAATATGACGATGGCCGTCTCGGCGAGATCTTCATCGACATGAACAAGGAAGGCGCGACTTTGCGTGGCCTTCTCAACAACTTCGCCATCGCCATTTCGTTGGGCCTGCAATATGGCGTGCCGCTCGACGAATATGTGCACGCCTTCACCTTCACCAAGTTCGAGCCGGCCGGCATGGTGCAGGGCAATGACGCCATCAAGAGCGCGACGTCGATCCTCGACTACGTGTTCCGCGAGCTGGCGATCTCCTACCTCGGCCGCAACGATCTCGCCCATGTCGACCAGTCGGACTTTTCCAACACCGCACTTGGCCGTGGCATCAGCGAAGGCAAGACCGATGCGGTCTCCAAGGGCCTGACCCGTGGCGCCTCGCCGGTGAAGCTGGTGTCGCGCGTCAGCGGCAACGATCCGAAAGGCTTTGCGGCCCCCTCGGGCGCCCCTGCCCGCTCGGCACCGACCGCCTTCTCCGGCTCCAACGTGCTGGCGCTGAAACCCGCCAGCGACGAAGCGGTCGCCTACAAGCGCGACTATGAGGAGCGGGCAAAGGAATTGGCCGAGGACATCGCCTTCGAGGAAGCGGCGGGTGTTGCTTCCGACGCCACGGCTGCGCTGTTCACCGACGCCGCGGCCATGGAGGCGGCGGAAGCCAAGAAACTCGCCAACGACCGCCGCGCCAAATCGCTGCTCCAGGGCTACACCGGCAATTCCTGCTCCGAGTGCCAGAATTTTACCATGGTGCGGAACGGGACCTGCGAGAAGTGCGATACGTGTGGCTCGACGAGCGGGTGCAGCTGAGCTAATTCACGCGCGCTGTCTGTCTGCTGCCAACAATGCGACTCCGCTCTCAGCAGAAGAGATATGCTGAGAGCGGAGGTCTATAAAAATGCCGCCAGAGCCCAAGCAACAGCACTATATTCCGGAAACTTATTCGAAGCATTTCTTGGATGGAGACGGCTGCATCAAAGTCTACGATACGTGGGAAGATTGTAGGCTTTTCTGCACCTCTCCAAAATCGGTATTCAAAGAGAAATACCTATACTCACAACCAGTTCATGCTGAAGCGCGTTTTGACAACGCGATCGAGAGACTTTTTTCCGACACGATAGAAAGCGGCTGGGACCGAGCTGTGAACATTATCGCGGAAAAGAAACCGCTCTCACTTGATGAAATTAAACATTTCACCGAATTCCTTTTGTCCATGCGATGCCGTGTACCCAACGCGCTTAGATCTGTTATGAGCCTTTTGCGAGACTCTGTTGCTAGGATATCGGACGCAGTTTCACCTCCCGTACCCGAGGCTCTGTTGGAAATTTATCGCAAGACGACAGGAGATGTATCGAGCCAGATTAGAATGCAGGATTTGATAAACGCCGGCATAATTCAAATAAACATTGACCCGCATACCGCCCTTCTTTCGATGCCAAATATCATTCGAGGCATGCTTCCTGTAATGAATCGGTACAACGCGCCTGTTTTTATACACAACGAGACAGGCGTCGATTTTATTTCTAGCGATAACCCCGTGTGCTACTTCAAATCGGGAACACCAATAGGTAAAATAGTTCCATACAGTGTCGGAAATTTTGATGATTTTGAACTTGTCTTCCCTATAACTCCGCGCATTGCGATGTATCTGGACACCCGAAGGCAGACGGATGCAATGCATAGAGAAGTACGCAACCGCCGGGCGATAGATCGCATCAATGAGGTCGTGGCTCTTTTTGCTGATCGCTATATATTTAGCCAACGGGGAGACATCGAGACCTTAGTATCCAACTTTTTCGATAAAGGGCCAGTTCCGGACTTCGAACGCTCGATAGTTGGTAACGGCTTGGTGCAGCGAATAAGCTACAAGATCGGACAGCCCTCCGCTCTATCGAATGCGTGGGAATACCCATTCCGACGATGAGGATGCAACAGGGCGTGAGCCGCTACACTGACTATCCACCTAGGGAGTGAAGTGCGTGTGTTACGCGGTGGTGATTGAAAAGGCGGGAAATAACTTTTCCGCTTATGTGCCGAATTTACCCGGCTGCATCGCGACCGGTGCAACTGTACGCGAGGTGGAAGCCGAGATTCGCGATGCAATTCGCTTTCACATCAAGGGTTTGCGGGCCGATGGGTTGAATGTGCCGAAGGTGTTAGCTTGGCAGAGTGCGTAAAGGCATAAAGCCACGAACCAGACCGGCACTACAGGTAGATGAACTTCACACCCACGTTATTGAGCGCGGTTTCTTTTGGAAAAATTTATGACAAGCGCTATTGGTTTGACGCCTATAGACCTCCTAACAACAATTTTGGTAGTTATTACGGGCGTATACGCCTGGCTAACTTATAAGATAGCCCACTCAAATAAAATGATGGTCATAGAAATACAGAAGCAGATCGAGGTTCAAACGCGGCCTGTAATTGCTTTGAATATCGAAATTCAACACCATACTATTTTTGTTGCTCGAATCTGGAACCGAGGCTCCTCATCCGCCGAGAACCTTAAACTGACGGTCGACAGAGACTTCTATCGCTTTGGGGAAACCGTTGGAGAATCAAAAAATATTTCTGATATGTATATTTTCAAAAACACATTGGCTGCACTCGCGCCTGGCGATGGATTCTGGATCGATCTTTGTACAGGCCCTCAGGTCGGCAAGGAGATCGGCGGCAAAATAGTAACACCTGACAAATTCACAATTCAGGCATCCTATGGCTACGGGTCGCGTATCTATACCGAGAACTTCTTTGTGGATCTTCGAGCTTATTTCTATACGTCCGGAGCGAAGAGAATTCCTGAGCAACTCGAAAAGATAGCAAAATCTCTGGATGAACTGGCAAAATCAAACAGAAAGTAGTCACCTCACCGTGGAACATGTCGAGGTTGATATGGGATCATCTCCCTGTGGGACACCGGAGCCGGGAATACGGCCAGAATAGTTGTTTGCGGCCAGGATCGCTGCCCGGACCAATTTACCCCGCCTGCAACACCTCCAGCGTCTGCCCGTCAAACGAAGGCTCGTCCTGGCCTATCCGCACGAACAGCACTTTCCGCCCCCCACCCTCGGGCACCTCGAAATACTGGATGCCGTCAGGCATTTCGCCCCAGGCGCCGCAGGGCGGCTCCGGGATCTCATCGGGGCTGGCTACCGCTTTCAGCTCTTTCGCATAGGCAGCGTCCGGGCTGAATGTGTAGCGTTTGACGCCGGCGGGGACTCTGCCCCCGGCGTAAGGCGTCGAATTCAATACCTTGTTTGCATCTGGCCATGCCTTCGGCCTGCCCGGTTCAAAGCCTCTCAGCATGCCATCTCAGATGGTCGTCCATGAAGCTGGAGATGAAAAGATACGAGTGGTCGTATCCATCCTGCATCCGCAATTTTAAAGGAATACCTGCTTTGGTGCAGGCCGCCTCAAGCAGCCAAGGCCTCAGCCCGTCGTCAAGAAATCCATCCGACGTTCCCTGATCCACCAAAAATTCGGGGAAGCGGTATCCGTCGTCGATGAGCGACGTCGCGTCGCAGCTTCGCCACGAGGCCTCATCCTTGCCGAGATACTTCTCAAAAGCCGGTCTCGACCAGCCGGCGGTGCTTGGCTGGGCGATCGGGGCGAACGCCGAGCAGCTCTTGAACCGCTGCGGATTCTTCAAGGCAATCGTCAGCGCGCCATGCCCGCCCATCGAATGGCCAAAGATTGCCTGGCGTGCCATATCGGCTGGAAATTCAGCCGCGATGAGGGCCGGCAACTCCTCGGCGACATAGGAATACATACGATAGTTCTTCGCATAAGGCTCTTGCGTCGCATCGAGATAGAAGCCGGCGCCGGAGCCGAACTGCCAGTTGTCTTTTTCATCCGGAATGTCGGCCCCGCGCGGGCTGGTGTCGGGACAAACGACGATCAGGCCGAGCTCGGCGGCCATGCGCCTGTACTCGCCCTTGTCCATGACATTGGCGTGCGTACACGTCAGGCCTGAGAGATACCACACAACGGGACAAGGCGTCTCCCGCGCCTGCGGAGGTATGAAAACGGCAAAAATCATGTCGCAACGGCAACTCGTCGAGAAATGGGAATAGACGCCCTGCACGCCGCCATGGGCTTTCGTCTGAGAGATGATTTTCATGTGTTCTCCACGTTGCGGGTCGGATGACGGTCGGCCCCACCACTGCCACCCAGCGGCAAGCACTTGCGTCCTGCCATCGTATGGTTCCTGTGTCGACGGATCTCAGCGCGGAAAAAGAACATCGCCCATTCCGAGCACTGCGTTATCCCCGCCATATTTGCGCGGTGCGCTCCCCAGAAGCGGCCGTTTCAAAATGCCCTCGGCGATCAGATGACGATCGATGATGGCGGCGAAAACGCTCTCGGGCGCGCCGCATTCGACGAAGCTCGGCGACATGCGTGCCGGCGCGCGATCGAGAAGGATCGAACCGCGACGCATCAGATAGCCAGGCATCTCACCGGTGCCACCGGCCACCACCAAGGTGCCGGCGATCATGCGGCTGCCGGCATGGTCGCCGGAGCCTTTCAGCACCGCGACCAGGCCGCGCCGCATGCGGTCCGCCGCGAAGGCGCCCGCTCTGCCCCTGACGATCAACACACCGCCGTTCATGCCGGCCAGTTCCCCGACGAGCGGCGCACCGAGGTGGTCGCCGGCATTGCCTGTTATCTCAAGCCTGCCGCCGCGCATGCCGGAGCCGGCGTATGGACCCGCATTGCCTTCGATCGTGAGCTTGCCACCCCGCATGGCGCGCCCGGCCTGGGCGCCGGCATTGCCAACGAGGCGAACCGACCCACCCCGCATGCCTTGCGCCACAAGGTCAAGGCGCATGCTTCCGCCCTCGAACACGATGCTTGCCGGATCGCTGCCGGCGACGCGAAAAATGTCGCCCACCTTCGATCCGAGCTTCGACATGCCGATCTGGATTCTTTCGACGTCGCGCCTTTCGATCCCGGCCAGCCGCTCCGGCGTCAGCGGCGACAGGTCAAGGCGCTCCGGCGGCTCGGCAACCAGGGTGAAGGTCAGCGCCTTCATGGCAGCATATCCTTCAGCGAGTAGATGAATTTCCCGAGCTTGCCGCCGTAATTGCCGGCGCTGATCCGAACCGCGCCTCTTTGCGGTCCGAGCTCTATGACAGCCTTGATGCCCGCCTTCATCGCGGCGGCAACTGCATCATTGGTCTCACCATCGATGACGATTTCCAGGACGGCGTTGATGTCGGGACCGAGTTCACTCGCGACGACGCCGCGCAGTGTCGGCGCGTAGGCTTCGTTGGCCGAGGCGATCATGCCTTTGTATTTGCCACCGATCTTGGAACCCGAACGGGCAATGCCGCCCGGAAACGGCACGATGGCGCCAGGCACCATGCCGATCGCACCGACGGCGGCCTCGGCAGCGGCCAAAGCGTTGGCGCTGCTTTGCGCCATGACAAAGAAATTGCCGCCACCGACAGCTTCCTTCGTCAGTCCGGTCGTTGCTTCGCACAGGAACTCGCCATCCATGACGGGAATACGCCAGAAATGCCTGTCGCCGATCTTCTTGGAGATTTGCCAGCCGTCGCCGAAATAACGCAGTGCCGAACCGAGCTTGAGCTCGGCGCTGCCCTGCAGCCCGGCAAAGCAGGCGGAACCCGGCGAGGTCAAAACGCACTGGCCGACACGATTGAGCAGTTGTTTCTGCAATTCGTCCGTTC
>NZ_RZRA01000005.1:0-25778 GCF_003998945.1 Mesorhizobium sp. M7A.F.Ca.CA.003.01.2.1
GGGCGATGAGGGGCGGCGCAAACCTGTGCGATTGCCCTGGCCATCATAGTTTCTCATTGCCATTTTGTTCCGCTCTCACGATTCTGCTCCTTTGGAGCGACTGATTCGATGCGTGAGATCATCTTCGACACGGAAACCACCGGCCTCGATTCGCGCGACGACCGCGTGATCGAGCTGGGCGGCGTCGAACTGGTCAACCGTTTCCCGACCGGCAGGACCTTCCACCACTACATCAACCCGCAAGGCCGAGCGATCCATGTCGAGGCACAGGCGGTGCACGGCATCAGCGCGGCGGACCTCGCGGGCAAGCCGACCTTTGCCGAGATTGTGCAGGAGTGGCTGGACTTTACCGACGGCGCCAAGCTGGTCGCCCACAACGCCACTTTCGATGTCGGCTTCCTCAACGTCGAATTCGGCCGGCTGGGTCACCCTGTCATCGACAACGGCGTCGTCGTCGACACGCTGGCGCTGGCGCGCCGCAAGCACCCGATGGGTCCTAATTCGCTCGATGCGCTCTGCCGGCGCTACGGCATCGACAACACCAAGCGCACCAAGCACGGCGCCCTGCTCGATTCCGAATTGCTGGCCGAGGTCTATATCGAGCTGATCGGCGGCAAGCAGGCGGCCCTCATCCTCGACAGCGCCACCGCGCCGGCCCAGGGCGAGAATGTCCGCCAGATCGAAATCGTCGTCGCCCCGCGCCCGGCGCCACTGCCGCCGCGCGTGACAGAAGCCGAACGTGCCGCGCACGCCGGCATGGTCGGGACATTGGGTGAAAAGGCGCTGTGGCTGAAGGTTCACGGGAACTAAAATCGTCCCGTTGGCGATCCTTGGCGCCCCCCTCTGCCCTGCCGGCGCCTCAATCGTCCCGCCCAAAACAAAAAACCCGGCGCAAGGCCGGGCTTTTCACAATCCGTGGCAGGCAGCCCTCAGCTCACCTGGACCTTCGACGACGCCTGGTCCTCCGCCAGCTTCTGCTGGAACATCTGCGCGAAGTCGATCGGGTCGAGCATCAGCGGCGGGAAGCCGCCATTGCGGGTTGCCTCGGCGATGATCTGGCGGGCGAACGGGAACAAAAGACGCGGGCATTCGATGAACAGGATCGGCAGCATGTGTTCCTGCGGAAAGCCTGCGATGGCGAACACGCCGCCATAGACCAGCTCGACATTGAACAGCACTTCCTGGTCGAAGGACGCCTTGGCGTTGAGCGTCAGATTGACGTCGAACTGCTTGTCGGAGAGCGGGTTGGCGTTGACGTTGACATTGATGGCGATGCCCGGCGCCTTGTCGCGGCCGCGCAGCGAATTCGGCGCGCCGGGGCTTTCGAAGGACAGGTCCTTCACATATTGCGCCAGAACGTTGAGCGACGGCTGCGCCGCATTGCCGTTTCCGTTGGCTGCGCCGACCGGCGCGTCATCTTTGCTGGCCATAAGCCTTGTCCTCTTGCCTGGGCAGCGTCGCTGACCGAATTGAAATCGGGCGTTCGCTACCATGGCGGGGATGACAAGACAAGGTTTGCCGCCTTGCTTCCCGGCTGCGGCATGGAGATGGGACGGCGCGCTAATCGTCCTTCAGGCGACGCCACGGCGAGTTGTGATCCGGGCCGCGCTTCAGATCGTCCTCGCGCGAATAGTCGCCGTCTTCGAGGTCGATGACCCTGTCGCGCTGGCGGCCACGAAAACCGCCGGTCGAGAAATCGGTGGCGACGACAATGCGGCCCTTGAACCGGCTCCAGGCAAAGTCGCGCAACGGCGGCAGAAACAGCAGCAGGCCGATAATGTCGGTGATGAAGCCGGGGATGATCAGGAGGATCGCCGCAACCACGATCATGGCGCCGTGCGCAAGGTGGCGGCTGGGGTTCTGGCCGGCGGCCATCTCGTTGCGGATGCGGGCCATGACACCAAAACCCTGGTATCGGAGCAAAAGCACGCCGGCGATGCTCGAGGCCAGCACGAGGCCTACCGTCGCCAGCGCGCCGACCTCGCGGCCGACGATGACGAAACCGGCAATTTCCAGCAGCGGCAGTGCAAGGAGAAAGAAGGGAAGCAGCGAAATGCGCAAGTCTTGCCAACCTTTTTCGATCGTCATGACCGTTTTGATTGTTTTGGCCGCCAGCTGGCAATCGCCGCTGGCACTGAGGCTGTTAGATAGGTATGCCTGCCTTTGATTTGAATGATTGCGCCTTGCGCTCTATATGCTTTGAATGTTGAACGCTATGCGACCGCGGCCGTTGGGCCTGACGGTCCGGCCACAGGGCAGGGATTGATTGGCGGAAGATATGGGATTCTTCGACTTCGGCACGATTTTCTTCCTGATTGCGGCGGTGGTCATCTTTTTCCAGCTGCGCAATGTGCTGGGCCGCCGCACCGGCAGCGAACGGCCGCCCTTCGATCCCTATTCGGCGGCTCGCACCAGCGACAAGGATGCCGCCCAGAAATCCGAAAACGTCGTCTCGCTGCCGCGCAAGCGTCCGCCAGGCGAGCCGGCTCCCGACGCCTATGCCGCGATCGACGCTTTCGCCAAGCCCGATACCGACCTCAACAAG
The DNA here is from genome assembly GCF_003998945.1 of Mesorhizobium sp. M7A.F.Ca.CA.003.01.2.1. Lineage (NCBI taxonomy): Bacteria > Pseudomonadati > Pseudomonadota > Alphaproteobacteria > Hyphomicrobiales > Phyllobacteriaceae > Mesorhizobium > Mesorhizobium sp. M7A.F.Ca.CA.003.01.2.1. Next base: position 2,546 of record NZ_RZRA01000005.1, read on the forward strand.
GGCCTGCGCACGATCAAGGACAATGATCCGTCCTTCGAGCCGAAGGGTTTCGTCGACGGCGCCAAGATGGCTTACGAGATGATCGTCATGGCCTATGCCGACGGCGATCGCAAAACGCTGAAGAACCTGTTGTCGCGCGAGGTCTATGACGGTTTTGTCGCCGCCATCGGCGAGCGCGAGGCCAAGGCGGAAAAGATCCAGTCCTCCTTCGTCGGCATCGACAAGGCCGATATCGTCTCGGCCGAGATGAAGGGCGGCGAGGCGCATGTCACGCTGCGCATCATCAGCGAGCTGATTTCGGCGACCCGCGACAAGGCCGGTGCCGTCATCGACGGCGACCCGGAAACCGTGGCCGAGGTCAAGGATGTCTGGACCTTCGCCCGTGACACGCGCTCGCGCGATCCGAACTGGAAGCTCGTCGCCACCGAGGAAGAAGACTAGGGAATACGCGGCGAGGCTCCGGTGTCGCTATCGCCTCTTTTTGTCGAGAAAGCCTTCGGCGATCTGCCCGGCTGGGGCGATGACGACCATTCGGCCGCCTTCGCCGCCTTTCGGCGCTCGGCCTTCCATGTCCTGACCAAACCCTATCGCAGCGGCGCGCTCGGCGTCGACTTCGACGCCTTTGCGGATGTCTACGCCGAGGCCCGGACCGTTTCGCCGGCGAATCGGTCGCCGGTTTTGACCCGCGGCGAAGCTCGCGCCTTCTTCGAGCGCCATTTTGTCCCGGCGCTTATCCCTGCCGAAAATGGGCTCGTCACCGGTTTCTATGAACCGCAGGTCGAGACGTCACCGGTGCGCACGGACCGGTTTTCGGTGCCGCTGCTGTCGCGCCCGGCCGATCTCGTCGATATCGATGACGCAAACCGGCCGCCGGGCCTGGACCCCTATCTCGCTTTCGCGCGCCAGACGCCGAACGGGCCGGTCGAATATCATGACCGTGGCGAGATCGAGCGCGGCGCGCTTGATGGCAAGGGCCTGGAAATCGCCTGGTTGGCCGACAAGGTCGATGCCTTCTTCATTCACGTGCAAGGTGCCGCACGCCTCGCCATGACCGACGGCCGGCTTGCCCGCGTCACCTATGCCGCCAAATCCGGCCAGCGCTTCACCGGACCAGGCAAGGTCCTGAGCGAGATTGGCGAGATCCCGCTGGCGGAAGTGACGATGCAATCGATCCGCGCCTGGTTCAAGGCGCATCCGGACCGCGTCGACGAGATCCTGTGGCAGAACCGCTCCTACATTTTCTTCCGCCCGGCCGATGTCGAGGACGTTGCCCTTGGTCCGATCGCCGCCGCCAAGGTGCCGCTGACGCCGGGCCGCTCGATCGCCGTCGACCGCCTGCTGCACACATTCGGCACGCCCTTTTACATCGACGCGCCGACGCTCGCCGCCTTCGACGCAAAACCATTCCGCCGCCTGATGATCGCGCAGGACACTGGCTCCGCCATCACCGGGCCGGCGCGGGGCGACCTGTTCGCCGGTTCGGGCGATGCCGCGGGCGAGATCGCCGGCGTGGTCCGCAATGCCGCGGATTTTTATGCGCTGGTGCCGCGCGCGCTCATTGCGGGTGCGGTCCGATGACCCGGCGCCCGGACAAGCTCAGCGAGGACGACCGGGTTCTGTGGAACCTGGTGGCGCGCACGGCCAAGCCGCTGAAGGGGAAATTTGCCGTGGACATCCCCGAAATTCCTGCCGAGGCCAAGCCAAGCCAGTCGCAGCCCGCCCAGCCCGTCGCCAATGTCGCAGGGACCGCGAAGCCGAAGGCGCAGCATGTCACGCACCGCCTCGACGAACCGACGCTGGACAAATTGTCGAAGGGCCGGCTGCCGATCGAGGGCCGCGTCGATCTGCACGGCATGACGCAGGACGAGGCCTACTCGCTGCTGTTCTCGTTTCTGCACCGGGCGCATGCCGGCGGCGTCCGCTATGTCCTGGTCATCACCGGCAAGGGCTCGTCCTCCGGCGGCGATGGCGTGTTGCGGCGCGCCGTGCCGGCCTGGCTGTCGACGCCTGCCTTCCGGCCGCTCGTCTCCAGCCACGACCATGCCGCCCGCAATCACGGCGGTTCGGGTGCGCTCTATATCCGCCTGCGGCGGGTCCGTTCATGAGGATGGGCGCATGACCCCGTTCGGCGAGAAGCTGCGGACGCTGAGAAGCGAACGTGGTGTCCGCCAGAAGGACATGGCGGCGGCGATCGGCGTCAGCGCCGCCTATCTGTCGGCGCTCGAACATGGCAGGCGAGGCGCCCCGACCTGGACGCTGATCCAGAAGATCATCGGCTATTTCAACATCATCTGGGACGATGCCGAGGAACTGGCGCGGCTGGCCGAGGCCTCGCACCCGCGTGTAAAACTCGACACGTCGGGTCTTTCCCCCGCCGCCACCGAGCTCGCCAATCTGCTGGCGGAAAACATCGAGAAACTCGACGAAACCGAGCTTCGCCGCATCACCGCATCGATCCGCGGGGCGTTGAACCAGCGGCCGTAGCCTGACGGTCCGCGCCGGTACAAGTTCGCCTGCCTCACGAGGACACTGCCCGCCGGCGGGCAAAGTGGTGAGATCATTTCTTGCCGGCGGTGCCGCCATTTCCACCCCGGCCATGATCGCCGTGGTCGTGGCCATTGTTTCCGCCGCCCAGGCAGTCCGACGCCCCGGCATCACCGCAACAGCGGCCGGCCCAGAGGTCGTTGAGGTTGGCTTTGGCACAGCTGGTGGTCTGATCGGCCATGGCGGATCCGGCCATGCTCGACACCGCGATAGCGGCAAGAAGGGTGTTTCGCAGAAAAGCAGTCATCTGAAGTCTCCATGGTTGGTTTCGGTTCACGGCTGTGTGTCGCTGGCCGGAGCGAAATGGTTCACGGAGAAATGCGAATTCTGGCGGAGGGCCCATCGATTTCGTCATCCACGGGCGGAGCGGACGCGCAGACCCGAGGATCCATGCCGCGAGTTGCGAGCGTCGCGACGGGGCAAAAGATCTGGTGATGACGGTATGACGATTGCAGGCGCCTGTTCCTGCGCCGCAGCGTTCTTCATCGGCATCACGGCATGGATCCCGGGGTCTTCGCGACGGAGCTTCGCTCCTGCTCAGCCCTGTGATGACGAAGCGTTGGATGCCGCCCCTAGGGAAGCCGCCGTTGCCGGTGCCTACTGAACCGCGCCGACCAGAACTTGCTGGCCACCGCGGATCGAGACCCAGCGGCCGGTGTTGTCGATCGCCTGCCGCTTGAGGAAGCGGTAGCCGGTCGCGTCCCATGGCTTGACCTTGTCGGTCAGATTGTCGAGCACATAGTCGCCCTCGTCGGTGCGCACCGTCAGCACGGCGTGGCCCTCGCCGTCGGGCTTGCGCACGACGGTGATCAGAAGATCGGCAAGCGAGATGCTCATGCGCGAAAGCTGGCGTCGCTTTTCCAGCACATAGTCCTCGCAATCGCCGACGCCCTTGTCGGGATAGGCCCAGACCTCGTCCTTGCCGTAGATGTCCATGTCGCTCATCGGCTTGACGGCGGCGTTGACCCTGGCGGTGACATTGAGAAGCTTGCGCATCAGCGCGTCGGTCATCGGAGCCGGCGCCAGATTGGCCGGGCGGATCGAGCACTCGCCCGGATGCAGCTTGCAGAAATCATAGTGGCCGATCGGCTGCGAGGTGAGCCCCCCGGTCGCCATCGCTCCACCCGCCAAGGCCGGTGCCACCCAGCCCGCCGTCATTGCCAGCCCGGCCGCCACATACACGCGCAGCCGTCGCGCCATCGATGAGGAAATCATTGTCCCCGCTCACCCTTTGTTATTAACGAAAGGTTAAGGGGGATTTACAGTCCGTGTCAATTACGACGACGGTCGGATTGTCGGCATGGTTACCCGAGGGGCTGGACAGCGGCACTTGTGCAACAGAATCAGCCAGCCAGCCGGCTTTTACCGGTCAATCGCATGGCTTGTCGCCGTTAAGCTTGGTTTTATGCAAATCATCGTCCCAAAACCCGCAATTTTGGACGACGTGCATTATCTCTTGGCGGCGCGGACCAGCTTCGGCTTCGCCGCGACACGCTCCTGGCGGCCGTAGCTGGTGATGAAGTCGACGATGCGCGGCACGATTTCGGAGCGGAAGCGAGAACCGTTGAACACGCCGTAATGGCCGACCGCCGGCTGCATGTAGTGGGCGTGCCGCTCAGCCGGGATATTGGGGCAAAGATCATGCGCTGCCTTGGTCTGGCCAAGGCCTGATATGTCGTCGTTCTCGCCTTCGACCGTGAACAGCGCGACGTTGCGGATCGCCGACGGATCGATCCTGGTGCCGCGATGCGTCATCTCGCCCTTTGGCAAGGCCTGCCGCACGAAGACGGTGTCGACGGTCTGCAGGTAGAATTCGGCCGTCAGGTCCATGACCGCCAGATACTCGTCGTAGAAATCGCGGTGCTTCTCGGCATTGTCGCCATCATGCTTCACCAGATGCATGAAGAAGTCCTTGTGGGCGATGATGTGGCGATCGAGGTTCATGCTCATGAAGCCGGACAGCTGCAGGAAGCCTGGATAGACCTCGCGGCCGAAGCCTGGCACCGGCCACGGCGCATGCATCACGACATTGTCGCGGAACCAGTCGATGCCTTTTTCCTGCGCCAGCAGATTGACCGCGGTCGGGTTGCTGCGCGTGTCGATAGGCCCGCCCATCAACGTCATCGTCGAGGGCACGAACGGGTCGCCCTTGGATTCCATCAGCGCCACGGCGGCCAGCACCGGCACGGAAGGCTGGCACACCGCCATCACATGCGTGTCCGGCCCGAGCGTGTGCAGCATGTCGATGACATAGTCGATGTAGTCGTCGAGATCGAATTGGCCGTCGGCAAGCGGCACCATGCGGGCATCGACCCAGTCGGTGATGTGCACGTCGGCATAGGGCAGCATCGCTTCCACCGTGCCGCGCAGCAGCGTCGCATAATGGCCCGACATCGGCGCCACGATCAGAAGCTTCGGATCGGGCTTGCGCCCGGCGGGGACAGCGCGCTCGAAGCGCACGAGATTGCAGAACGGCTTCGACCAGACGGTCTTCTCGGCGACCTCGACGCTCTTCCAGTCGACCACGGTCTTGCTCAGGCCGAAGGCCGGCTTGCCGTAGCGGCGCGTGGTGCGCTCGAACAGTTCGGCCGTCGCCGCGATCGAACGGCCCCATTGCGTGTGGGAAAACGGATTGAGCGGATTGGAGTAGAACATCCGCACCGCGTCGGCATAGAGGCGCGCCGGCTGCAGGGCGGCGTGGTTCATCTCATAGAGCTGGTAGAACATCGAGAAACCCCGCTGCTGCCTGCGACCGAAGGCACGACGAGCAGCGCCGAGCCTAAATGTCTCGCGGGGAAGTTAACAACTAATTGCTGCGATGCAATACGTCACGCTGCGTGACCAATGCTTCTTTGGTTCAAGGCCATGGAAATCGGGGCCGAACGGTGCCAGCCGGCTCAGTGTGCGGCTGCGAAATGTGTAGGTAATGTGTCCGGCCCTTGCCGGACACAGGAAGCTCTAGACGCGCGCCATGCACACGGAAGTGTGGCCGGAGCCGATGAAGCCGAGCTGGCCGGCCGCGCCCTTCGACAGGTCGAGCACGCGTCCCTTGATGAACGGACCGCGATCGTTGATGCGCACGACGACGCTGCGGCCGTTGTTCTTGTTGGTCACCCTGAGCTTGGTGCCGAAAGGCAAGGTGCGATGCGCGGCGGTCATCGCCGACGGGTTCATGCGCTCGCCCGAGGCGGTTCTGGAGTGCAGGGCGTACCACGAGGCGCGGCCGCACTGGGCGGCGGCGGTCGCCGAAGAAGCGCCGACCATCAGGCCAGCAGCGATCGTTACCGCGACAATCGCGGTCTGTTTTGGGTTCTTCATATTTGGGGGATGGCTCCGTTTTTGACAGACCCCAGCCGTTAGGTGCCAAATAAGGCGGGAAATGCGGCAGTGATCTGGCGGTTCCGTGGCAATGGCACACGTTTGGAGTCGCTGGGTAACAGTCTGTCAGGGATTTTCCGGCACGCGATGATCAATCAACGATGATCTTTGTGTTGCTATCGGGCATCCGTTTGACAAGATCGAACATTAATATCCAAGTAGAGCTCGGCGCGGCCGGGCCACTTCCTTTGGCTCTTTTATCGCGGTCCCGATGCTGTAACCAATCGACTTCAAAAGGGAGATCCGGCAATGAGGCTGACCAAAAATCTGCTGGCGTTGATTGTGCTTGCCGTCGGCGCGCTGTGGTCGCTGCAAGGCATCGGCGTTGTCGGCGGCAGCTTCATGACCGGCCAGTCGCAATGGCTCTATATCGGCGTCGTCACCATGCTGGTCGGGCTGATCGGGTTGGTGTGGGCGAACCGGTCAAGCGGGTGAGCTTGATGAAAGGTCGACCCCACTCCGGCCCTTCGGGCCACCTCTCCCCCGATCGACGGGGGAGAGGAAAAGCGCGAGCTCGCCGACCTTGGCTCCTTTCCTCTCCCTCCGGAGGGGGGGAGAGGTGGTGCTGCGAAGCTGCGACGGAGTGGGGGAAGGCGGTCCTCCAGGGCCCTGCCCCCGACAGCCCTACCCGAACAGCCGATCCAGAATCTTGCCCTCCAGCCGGGCCAGCTCCACCGAACCGCGCCGGCGCGGCCGTTCCACGGGCACATCCAGATCGAGCGCGACCCGGCCTTCACTGATCACCACGACCCGGTCGGCGAGCGCGACCGCTTCGGCGACATCATGCGTGACCAGCACGGCCGTGAACTTCTGCGCGATCCAGATGCGTTCCAGAAGCTGCTGCATCTCGATGCGGGTCAGGGCGTCGAGTGCGCCGAGCGGCTCGTCGAGAGCCAGGATCTGCGGGTGGCCGACCAGCGCGCGGGCCAGCGCCACGCGCTGCTTCTGACCTCCGGACAGCACCGAAGGCCATTCGTCGGCCCGGTCGGCAAGCCCGACCTCGCCGAGGATGTCGAGCGCGCGGTGCCTCGCTTCGCTACCGGTGGCGATGCCGGTCAGCCCGACCTCGACGTTTTTCACCACGCTGGCCCAGGGCAGGAGCCGTGGCTCCTGGAACATGAAGCGCGTGCGGCTGTGTCCTTCCTCTTCGACGCCGAAGGACAGCGATCCCGATGTCGGCCGGTCGAGCCCGGCCAGAAGCCGCAACAGCGTGCTCTTGCCGCAGCCGCTCTTGCCGATGACGGCGAGGAACTGCCCGGCCGGCACGTCCAGGTCGATGCCGTCGAGCACGGTCTTGTCGCCGAAGCGCTTGCCGGCATGCCTGAAGGCAAAGGCCCGCTGTCCTTCGACGGAGCCGATCGGCCGCACCGGCGTGGCGACGAAGGAACGGGCTGCGGTCAGGCTGGCGGCGGTCATGGGCAATCTCTCATCCGTTCTGGAAGGCCGGATGCCAGCCAAGCGACAAACGCTCGAGCAGGCGGGCGAGGCTGTCGGCGAGCTTGCCGAGCAGCGCGTAGATCAGGATCGACAGCACGACGACATCGATCAGCAGGAATTCGCGCGCCTGCATGGCCATGTAGCCGAGGCCCGAACTGGCCGAGATGGTTTCGGCGACGATCAGCGTCAGCCACATGATGCCCAGGGCATAGCGCAGGCCGACGAAGATCGACGGCAGCGCGCCGGGCAGGATGACGCGGAAGAACAGGGCGCGCCGGTCCATGCCGTAGACGCGGCCCATCTCGACCAGCTGTGGGTCGACGCTCTGGATGCCGAGCAGCGTGTTGACGTAGATCGGAAAGAACACGCCGAGCGCCACCAGGAACAGCTTGGCTTCCTCGTCGATGCCGAACCACAGGATGACCAGCGGGATCAGCGCCAGATGCGGAATGTTGCGGATCATCTGCAGCGTCGTGTCGGTCAGGCCGCGGCTGAGCGTCGACAGCCCGTTGGCAAGGCCAAGCGCAAAACCGATGGAGCCACCGACGGCAAAGCCGGCAAGGGCGCGCGCGGTCGAGACGCCGATGTTGCGGATCAGTTCGCCCGACAGCGTCAGCCGCCAGAAGGCCTCGGCGACCGCGCTGGGCGCCGGCAGCACGTTGGCCGGCATGACGCCGGCGCGGCTGGCAATCTCCCAGCCGGCAATGATCAGCGCCGGCAGCAGCCAGCCGATGGCGTTGCTATGCAGGCGCGTGGAAAAGCTCATGACGAAGCCTGCAGGCGGTTGGCGCCATGGAAGCCGACCGAGAATTCGTTGGCGATGTTCTCATGCGCCCGCTGCCGCCTGGTGCCGAGCCCGAGCTTCGGAAACAGAAGCTCGGCGACGCGGTAGGCCTCCTCGAGATGCGGATAGCCCGAGCCGATGATGGTATCGATGCCGATCGCCTGGTATTCGCGGATGCGCCCGGCGATCTGTTCCGGCGTGCCGACCAGCGCCGTGCCGGCGCCGCCGCGCACCAGCCCGACGCCGGCCCACAGATTGGGCGACACCACCAGCCTGTCACGGCGGCCGCCATGCAGCTCCGACATGCGGCGCTGGCCGACCGAATCCATCTGGTTGAGGAAGCGCGCCTGCGCGTTTTCGATCTGGGCGTCGGTGACATGGCTGATCAGCCGGTCGGCGGCGCGCCAGGCTTCGTCCTCGGTCTCGCGCACGATGAAATGCAGCCGGATGCCGAAGCGCAGTTTTCTGCCGCGCCGCGCCGCCTTTGCGCGCGCCGCGGCCAGCTTCTCGGCGACCTGCGCCGGCGGTTCGCCCCAGGTCAGATACATGTCGACGAGGTCCGCGGCGAGGTCCTGGCCGGCATCCGACGATCCGCCGAAATAGAGCGGCGGCCGTTCCTGGTGCGGCAGAAGGTCGAGGCGGCCATTTTCGACGCGGTAATATTTGCCGTTGAAATTGACCCGCTCGCCGGACACCAGGCCGCGCCAGATGGTCAGGAATTCATGCGCCTGGGCATAGCGCTCGTTATGCGGCAGGAAGACGCCGTCGCCGGCGAGCTCGGTCGGGTTGCCGCCGACCACGACATTGAGCAGCAGGCGGCCATTGCTCAAGCGATCGAGGGCGGCGGTCTGGCGTGCGGCGAAAGTCGGCAGCGTCACGCCCGGCCGCAGCGCGACCAGGAACTTCAGTTTTTCGGTGAGTGTCGCGAGGCCCGTCGCGGTGATCCAGGAATCCTCGCAATTCTGGCCGGTCGGCAACAGCACGCCGGGAAAGCCGAGCCGGTCGACCGCCTGCGCGATCTCCTTGAAGTAGCCGAATTCGGGCGGCCGCTGCTGCTCCTCGGAACCGAGATAGGAGCCGTCGCCATGCGTCGGGATGAACCAGAAGAAATCGAGCGGTGCGGTGCTGGCAGGCGCGGTCATGTCTGGCACAGTCACGGGCGGATCTCCTGGAGATATGGGTGCGAACGCAAATGGCGCCGGGCGTTCTCATCCGGCGCCGTCAGGGGACAAGTCAGTTGCCGGGTGCCGTCCACACCGCGTCGGAGATGCGGACCGCGTTCGGGATCAGCCCGAGCTTGAAGAAGCGGTCTGCGGTCGCCTGCTGGCCGGCGATGATCTCGTCGGTGATCGGGAAGACGCCGAATTTGGTGCGGTTGGCGGCGATGATCTGCGCGTCGAGCGGCACGCCGGTCACCTCATGCAGCGCCGCGGCCACCTTGTCGCGGTTCTGGTCGGCCCATTTCGCCGCCTCGCCCAAGGCTGATATCGTTGTGGTGACGGTTTCGGGATGCGCCTTGGCGAAGTCCTTGTTGGCGAGGAAATAGGTGTTGACCTTCAGCACCTCGCTGGAGCGGGCCAGCACACGCGGCTGGTAGCGGGTTTCGGCGATGGCGAAGAACGGATCCCAGACGGTCCAGGCATCGATCTGGTCGCTGGCAAAGGCTGCGGCCGCATCCGCCGGGCTGAGATAGACCGGCGTGATCTGGTCGAACGGGATGCCGGCCTTCTCCAGCGCGGCGACGAGCAGATTGTGCGCGCTGGTGCCCTTGCCGACACCGACGCGCTTGCCCTTGAGATCGGCGACCGACTGGATCGGCGACGCCGGCTTGACGAAGATCGCCTCGCCCTCGCCATTCGACGGCAGCGCTGCGGCATAGACGATGTTGGCACCGGCCGACTGGCCGAAGATCGGCGGCGCGTCGCCGGTCCAGCCGACATCGATGGCGCCGACATTGAGCGCCTCGACCAGCGGCGGACCGGCGGTGAACTCGACCCACTTGACCGTCACGCCCTTGTCTTCAAGTGCCTTCTCGATCACCTGCTGCTGCCTGGCGATCACCGGCAGGCCGGTCTTCTGATAGCCGATGCTGAACTGCTTCAGCTCCTGCGCCGTGGCGCCGGACGACACGGCAACCGTCGCCGCCAGCAGGCCGATGCCGAAAACACGTCTCGTTAGATTGAACATTGATCCCTCTCCTTCGCTGCGGATCGGCGCCGGAAATGGCCTCGCCGGTTGGAAGATGGATGAGGCTAGGTAATTCTATAAATTTAGTAGAGGAATGATTTTGCGAGTTAGAGGGGAGAATGGGAATTATCTTCTTTGGCTACCTGGAATTCGTCATCCTGGGGTCTGCGCTGCGTCGCTTCGCCCTTGCTCGCCCTAGGATGACGAAGACGCGGGGGCTAGTGCCAATCGCCAATCCCCTCACTGCGACCAGTACTGCCAGGCCCAGTAAAAACTCTCGTCGCGTGGCGGCAGGCGGTCGCGCTCGGCGTCCCAGCGGACCGGCGTTGGCGATTTCGGTTGCTGTTCAAGCGGCTGGCTTTCCCTGGTCCAGGCGAGAAGCCAATTGCCGGCTTGGGCGAACAGCACGGCGGTGGAATGGGTCATCGTCATTCTCTCCTGCTCTTCTGATTCCCAATCATTCGCGTCCCGCCCACGGGACGAGCACGCGCTCGATCCTGCGGAGGGTGAATTCCAGCACGAAGGCAATGGCCGCGATCACCAATATGCCCATCACCACCACGTCGGTGACGAGGAACTGGGCGGCCGATTGGATCATGAAACCAAGCCCGCGCGTCGCCGCCACCAGTTCGGCGGCGACCAGCGTCGACCAGCCGGCGCCGAGCGCGATGCGCAGGCCGGTCAGGATCGACGGCAGCGCGCTGGGCAGGATGACATGGCGGACCACTTGGCGCTGAGTAGCGCCCAGTGAGCGCGCCGCATTGATGCGTTCCTGCGAAACGCCGCGAACGCCGGACGCGGTCGACAATGCCACCGGCGCCAGCATGGAAATAGTGATCACCAGGATCTTCGACGGTTCGCCGATGCCGAACCAGATGATGACCAGCGGCAGGTAGGCGAGCGGCGGGATCGGCCGCAGGAACTCCAGCAGCGGATCGAAGATGCCGCGCCCGATCGTGCTGATGCCGATGGCGAGCCCAACCGGCACGCCGACGAGGATGGCGGCGACCAGCGCGGCGAAAACCCGGCCCAGGCTGGCGACGGCATGCTGCAGCAGCGTCGCATCGACGAAGCCGTCGCGGGCGACGGTGATGAACTTGTTCCACACCGCAACCGGCGAGGGCAGGAACACTGGCGACACCAGTTGCAGGCGGGCCGACAGCGCCCACAGCGCCAGCACCACCAGGATGGTCACCACGCTGACCGCGCGCGCGGAAACGCCTTTGCGTTTCGGGCTGGACCGCGACCACGGCACCGACAGGCCGTCGGCCTCGTCGACCTTGTGTCCCGGCCGCTCGGTGTAGGAGGTAACGGTCATGCCGCCTCTCCTTCGAAGATCGCGTCGGTTAGTTCGCCGCGCGCCGCGGCGAAGGCCGGGTCGGCCTTGATGGTGCGGATGGCCTCGCCCGATGCGTAGCGCCTGGAGAAGCCCGGTTCGAAAGTTTGCACCACGCGGCCCGGGCCAGGCGCCAGCACGACGATGCGGGTGGCCAGCACCAGCGCCTCCTCGATGCCATGCGTCACCATCAGCACGCCGACATCGCTTGCCGTCCACAGATCGAGCAGCGTCGTCTGCATGCGCTCGCGCGTCAGCGCATCGAGCGCGCCGAGCGGTTCGTCGAGCAGCAGGAATTCGGGTTCGGCGGCGAGCGCCCGGGCCAGGCCGACACGCTGGCGCATACCGCCGGAAAGCTCCCAGATGCACTTGTCGCCGGCGTCGGCGAGCTTCACCAGCGCCAGCAGCTCATCGGCGCGCCGCGCCCGCTCGGCCGGAGCGACACCGCGCAGCCTGAGCGCGAAGGCAACGTTTTCGCGCGCCGTCAGCCATGGGAACAAAGCATCGTTCTGGAACACCACCGCCCGGTCCGAGCCAGGTGCTGTGATCGGCTTGCCGTTGATTGAAGCCGTACCGCGCGCCGGCGCGACAAGGCCGGCGGCGACGTTGAGCAGCGAGGTCTTGCCGCAGCCGGAACGGCCGACCAGCACGACGAAATCGCCCTTGGCGACATCGATCGACACCCGCTCGACCGCAGGCGCTGCCTGGCCGTCATAGTGGATCGAGACCTTGTCCAGTACGAGATGCGGGTCGAGCACGAGATGCGGCATGGATGCCTCGCGGTTCGTTGAAATCCGACTGCCCCGGCCCTCGTCAGCGGTTCCGGGGCAGTCAGCACGCGGCGTTAGGGAAAAAGATCCGCGCGCGTTCAGAGCAATTCCAGGAAAAGCGTGAAGCGGTTTTCCGTCCGGAATTGCGTTAAGCGAGTACTAGTTCGAGGCGAGCGCCTCGGTGACGTATTTCGACGATACGTATTTCGAATAGTCGGGAAGCACGGCGTCGATCTTGCCTTGCTCCTTGAGGAAGGTGGATGTCGCTTCGACCGCCTTGACCGTGCCGCCGCCGAGGAATTTGTCGGAGGCCTGCTCTTCCAGCGTCGGGAAGACATAGCCCTTGAGCAGCTGCGGCACTTCTTCCAGCTTGGCGCCGGTGAGTTTGGCGATCGCGGCCGCCTGCGGCGACGATACCGACCAGGCTTCGGGCTTGGCGAGGAACTCGGCATATGCCGCGCCCGTCACCTTGACGAAGTCGCGCACCGCTTCCGGGTTCTTTTCGGCGAAGTCGGTGCGCACGATCCAGGCGTCGAAGGTCGGCGCGCCCCAGGCGGCGACCTGCGAGGAATCCACCACCACCTTGCCCGTCGTCTTGATCTGGCCGAGCGCCGGATCCCAGACATAAGCGGCGTCGATGTCGCCGCGCGAGAAGGCGGCGGCGATTTCCGGAGGCCGGAGATTGAGGATCTCGACCGACTTCGGATCGACGCCCTCATGCTTCAGTGCTGCGAGCAGGCTGTAATGCGTCGTCGAGACGAACGGCACGGCGACCTTCTTGCCGGCGAGATCGGCGATTTTCTCGATGCCGGCGCCGTTGCGTGCCACCAGCGCCTCGGATTCGCCGATCAGGCCGACGATGAAGATGGTCTGGATCGGCAACTCGCGGCTCGCCGCCGCCGCCAGCGGACTCGAGCCGACATAGCCGATATCGACCGAACCGGAAGCGACCGCGGCGATGACATCGGCGCCGGAATCGAATTTGCGCCAATCAATGGTGGCCTTCGTCGCCTTTTCATAGGCGCCGTCGGCCTGCGGCACTTTCGAGGGTTCGACCACCGTCTGGTAGCCGATGGTGATCTTGAGGTCGTTGGCAAGGGCCGGGCCGAGGAAGGCCGCACCGGCAAGTGCCGCCGACGAGAGCAGAAGAATGCGTCGCGAAATGGTGGACATGAAGGGCTCCTGAAAAGAGAAAAACCGGAATGCTTCATAATAGTCAGCTAATTCTATGGTTCTTGTAGAGTTAAATCCTTCCAACCAAGGCGGGCTTGTTAGAAAAAAGCTGTCGATGGTGAGGTGGTGAGGCGGATAGGGTGGTTGCGGTGGGGCAGAGTGTCGCCACAGGGCAGGCCTTTCGACGCCGGCGGGCCAGCGCCCCCCTCTGTTCCACCGACCTTTAACCTCCTGAACTGCGGTGATGGCTCCGCCTACGCCCACCGCGAACTAGAATTCCCGCTTCCGGCCTCTTCCAGGCAAATTCATGCCTCAAATAACCGCCGATTTGACAACCCATTCCGCGTGTTCGAGGGTAAGTATAGTAATCTTATCGACATTGAGATTGGAGGCGACGATGAGCAGTCACCATATCGCGATGATCGCGCCCCCAAACTCGTGCGCTTTTGTGTCCCTGTGGGCACAAAGGCTAGTCAAAATGGCCCGCGCGGCTTGAAAACGAAGCAAAATCAGAAGTTCTCGGCTTGTACATCATGTCACTAGAATTTATGTGTCATGCGGGCTTGGACGCGGCGGCAACGCACGCCAGGCGTTTTGCAACCGATGGTTCCATGCCGTCGCATGCCAGAGAAAATTTGATCTCATGCTCACCAAAAAAGGTAAGTACGGCCTCAAGGCGCTTGTCCACCTCGCGCGATTGCCGGCCGGGCAGCTCGCCTTCGTCAACGACGTCGCCACCGGCAACAACATCCCGAAGAAATTTCTCGACGCCATCCTGGGCGAGTTGCGCAATGCCGGCTTCGTCCAGAGCCGCAAGGGCAAGGATGGCGGCTATCGCCTGGCGCGCCCCGCCGACGAGATCAAGGTCGGCCATGTGGTGCGCGTCCTCGACGGTCCGCTGGCGCCGATCCCCTGCGCCAGCCGCACCCAGTACCAGCGCTGTGAAGATTGCAACGAGGCGAGATGCCAAGTCCGACATCTGATGCTCGAGGTCCGGCAGGCGATCGCCGAGGTGCTCGATCAGCGCAGCCTCGCCGAAATGCGCGATATCTCTCTCGACGACCTGTCGGTCGGCATCGGCGATCTGCCGGTCGCGGTGAAGGTCCAGGCCTGACACTGGCGCTGCGCAGAGCGAAGGCATGCCTATGACCGGGCGCGCCAACTCCATCATCATTGTCGGTGGCGGCGCCAGCGGCGTCGTGCTGGCCGCGCATCTCCTGAAGTCGCCCAATCCCGACCTGCGCGTCACGCTGATCGAAAGGCGCCCGCATTTCGGCCAGGGCATCGCCTATTCGACGCTGCTGTCGGCGCATGTACTGAATGTCAGCGCCGCCGGCATGAGCGCCTATGCCGACGATCCCGGCAATTTCTGGCGCTGGCTTCAGGAACGCGGCCTGGCAACGGCTGAGGAGGCGCCCTTCTATGCGCCACGCAGCATCTATGCCCGCTATCTCGGCGAGTTGCTGGTCGATCTGGAAGCGCGGGAAAAGCAGAGCGGTCGGCTTCGGCTGATCCGCGAGGAAAGCCTCTCGATCACGCCCACCGCCTCCGGCGTCGAAGTGGCGCTGGCCAACGGCACCAGCGTCGTTGCGCATCTCGCCGTGCTGGCCACCGGCCACGACGAGGAGCCGGCGCAAGGCCATGCCATCAGGATGGGATCGGAAGCCGACACAGCACTTCCGCCCGGCGCCGGCGTCATGGTGCTGGGCACCGGCCTCAGCATGGTCGATGCTTTCCTGGCGCTGGAGCAACGCGGCCATCGCGGCGACATCATAGCTGTGTCCAGGCGCGGCCTGCTGCCCTCGCCGCATCGCAAGGGCAATCCGATCAAGCTCGACGTCGCCGACATTCCGCTCGGCACGCAGCTCTCCTATTTCGTCGGCTGGTTCCGCGACCTGATCAAGGAAAACCAGAAGGCCGGCATCGACTGGCGTGACGTCGTCGACGGGCTGCGGCCGTTCAACCAGAAGATCTGGCAGAACTGGCCGGCTTCCGCCAAACGCCGCTTCGTCGAGCACACCAAGGCCTGGTGGGACATCCACCGCCATCGCATGGCGCCCGAGGTCTACGCCCGTGTCACCGAGGCCGTGCAATCCGGCCGCATCCGCCTGGTCGCCGGCCGCGTCGTCGACATTGCGCGCAACGGCGAATTCACCGTCCAGGTCCAGTCGCGTCACACGCAGCGTCTCGAGACCTTCGAGGTTGCCCGCATCTACGATTGCTCTGGCATCGTCAGGGACATCTCGACCTCGTCGAACAGCGTCGTGCGCTCGCTGGTCGACCGCGGCCTGGCAAGGCCGGATCCGCTGCGCATCGGCCTCGACGTATCGACCAAATGCGAGATCATCGCCGGCGACGGAACCGTTTCGGCCAAGATCCTCGCCGTCGGCCCGCTGACGCGCGGCACCTTCTTCGAGATCGACGCCATCCCCGATATCCGCGTGCAGTGTGCGAGGCTGAGCAAGCAGCTGCTGGGGTAGGCTGTGTCGATATTCAGGTGATGCCGGCCTGCAAATGCGGCTTCCTGTGGCTTCCGGTGCTCACGTACCCAAAAGTACGCTCTGCTCCGGTTCTCGGAATCTGCCATTTTCGGCTCGGCCTGACCTGAATCTCAACACACCCTCCAAGCCCTTGAGGCACAAACCGGAATTTCATTCCGCATCTGGCCGGTTGATTGGCACGATCTATCTTCTTTCCGACTGCAAAGGGCTGGAAAAGAGGCTACGCTGCCGCCCTGCCCAGAGGCGGTCGCTTGGTCATGGAGCATCGATATGAGCGAGCATGAGATCGCCACACTGGACAGTGCCCCCTCGGAAGCCGAATTGTCCCGCCTGCGTCCGCCCTACAAGTCGGTGCTCGACCTGATCGGCCAGACGCCGGTGGTCGAGCTGACCAAGTTCGACACCGGCAAATGCCGGCTGTTCATCAAGCTCGAAAGCCAGAATCCCGGCGGCTCGATCAAGGACCGCATCGCGCTGTCGATGATCGCCGCGGCTGAAAAGCAGGGCAAGCTCAAGCGCGGCGGCACCATTGTCGAGGCGACGGCCGGCAACACCGGGCTTGGCCTTGCCCAGGTCGGCATCCCCAAGGGCTATCGCATCGTGCTGGTGGTGCCCGACAAGATGTCGCGCGAAAAGATCCAGCACCTGCGCGCGCTCGGCGCCGAAGTGCGCATGACGCGCTCCGATGTCGGCAAGGGCCATGCCGAATATTACCAGGACATGGCCGAGAAGATCGCGGCGGAAACGCCCGGCGCCTTCTATGCCAACCAGTTCGCCAACCCGGCCAATCCGCTGGCGCATGAAACCACCACCGGCCCGGAGATCTTTTCGCAGCTCGACGGTGATGTGGATGCCGTGGTGGTCGGCGTCGGCTCGGGGGGCACGCTGACCGGGCTTGGCCGCTACTTCGCAAAAGTGTCGCCGAAGACCGAAATGGTGCTGGCCGATCCGGTCGGCTCGGTGCTGGCGCCGCTGATCAAGACCGGCAAGATGGAAGAGGCCGGCAGCTGGACCGTGGAAGGCATCGGCGAGGATTTCGTGCCGCCCAATGCCGATCTGTCGCTGGTCAAGAAGGCCTATTCGATCCCCGACAAGCAGAGCATGCTGGCGGTGCGCGACCTCTTGTCCAAGGAAGGTATCCTTGCCGGCTCATCCTCGGGCACGCTGCTGTCGGCGGCGCTGCGCTATTGCCGCGAGCAGACGGTGCCCAAACGCGTCGTCACCTTCGTCTGCGACAGCGGCAACAAGTACCTGTCGAAGGTGTTCGACGATTTCTGGCTGGCCGAGCAGGGGCTGGCCGAGCACGAGCAGCATGGCGATCTGCGCGACCTGGTGATGCGCTCGCACCGCACCGGCGACACCGTCTATGTCGGCCCGGACGAAAGCCTGCTCAATGCCTATGGCCGCATGCGCCGCTCCGATGTCTCGCAGCTGCCGGTGCTCGACAATGGCAAGCTCGTCGGCATCGTTGACGAAAGCGACATACTGGCCAAGGTCGACGGCCCTTATGACGGCCGCTGGGAGCGCTTCAACGGCCCGGTGCGCACGGCCATGACCTCCAACCTGCACACGCTGCAGGCCAGCCAGACGCTGGACGCGCTGCTGCCGGTGTTCGACCGCAACGAGGTCGCCATCATCTTCGACGGCGACGAATTCGTCGGCCTGATTACCCGCATCGATCTGATCAACCATCTGAGGCGCGCACGATGACCAGCAATACTCCGCCAGCCGGGAAAAACCGTCTGGCTTTCTCGACGCGCACCATCCATGGCGGCCAGAGCCACGACCCGCTGACCGGCGCGGTGATGGTGCCGATCTACGCCACCTCGACCTATGGCCAGCAATCGCCCGGCGTGCACAAGGGCTTTGAATATGCCCGCAGCCAGAACCCGACGCGCTTTGCTTTCGAGCGCGCGGTGGCCGACCTCGAAAGCGGCTCGGCCGCGTTCGCCTTCGCGTCAGGGCTGGCGGCGATCGCCACCGTGCTGGAGCTGCTCGATTCCGGTGCGCATATCGTCGCCACCGACGACATCTATGGCGGTTCCTTCCGGCTGATGGAGCGGGTGCGCAAACGCTCGGCCGATCTGCAGGTCTCGTTCGTCGACTTCACCGACCTTGCCGCCGTCGAGGCCGCGATCCGGCCCGAGACGAAAATGCTGTGGGTCGAAACCCCCACCAACCCGCTGCTGCGCATCGTCGACCTCGAAGGCGTCGCCGCACTTGCCAGGCGCAAGGGGATTCTCACGGTCGCCGACAACACCTTCTGCAGCCCCTATATCCAGCGGCCGCTGGAGCTCGGCATCGACATCGTCGTGCATTCGACGACCAAATATCTCAACGGCCATTCCGACATGGTCGGCGGCGTCGCCGTGGTCGGCGACAACAAGGATCTGGCCGCCCAGCTGAAATTCCTGCAGAACGCCATCGGCGCCATTTCGGGCCCGTTCGACAGTTTTCTGGCGCTGCGCGGCCTCAAGACCTTGGCGCTCAGGATGGAGCGCCATTCCGCCAACGGCCTGAAGATCGCGCAATGGCTGGAAGCGCGCCGCGACGTCCGCCGCGTCATCTATCCCGGCCTCGCCAGCCACCCGCAGCACGCCGTCGCCGTCCAGCAGATGCATGCCTTCGGCGGCATGATCACAGCCGTGCTCGACCGCGACCTAGCCGGCACCAAAAAGTTCCTCGAACGCACGCAATTGTTCACGCTCGCCGAAAGCCTCGGCGGTGTGGAGAGCCTGATCGAACACCCGGCGCTGATGACGCATGGCTCCATACCGGCGGAGAAACGGGCCGAGATCGGCATATCGGATTCGCTGGTAAGGTTGTCGGCGGGGATCGAGGATGGCGATGATCTGATTGCGGATCTGGAGCAGGCGCTGGCGGGTTAGAAGCTTAATCAACTTGCAACTTCAGCGTTGCCCCTCATCGCCCTGCCTTGGCTCCTTTCCTTTCCCTCCGGAGGGGAGAGAGGTGGCTCGGCGAAGCCGAGACGGAGTGGGGGAAGGCGTTCGCAGACGCGCAGTCGCCGCAAGACAGGCACAATCTGACGAGCAAGAGACCTCAGGGCGCGCGGCGAGGGTCGACCCCCACTCCGTCGAGCTTCGCTCGACACCTCTCCCCCGATCGACGAGGGAGAGGAAGGGCAAGGGGCGGCGCGCGGACGTCTCATGATGATGGACCGGCCAATTGACCCCGAACCCCATCTGCCCGAAATGTAGCGCCCCATGGCCACGCGCGAACCACCCAAGCCCACTGAACCCCTCACTTTCGCCGTGCTGGTGTTCCCAGGTTTTCCGATGATGGCGTTCAGCTCGGTCATCGAGCCGCTGCGCGCCGCCAATGTCCTGGCGAAACGGCAATGCTATCGCTGGATCATCGTCGGCGGCACGAAAGGTGCGGTCGAGGCGTCGAACGGCGTCGTCATCCAGCCGGGCTTTTACGCCGAGGATGCGCCGAAGGTCGACCGCATCGTCGTCTGCTCGGGCGGCGATGCCGATCACCTCGTCGCCGAGGACGCTGCACACTGGATCCGCAAGAGCCTGCGCAATGGCGCCCATATCGGTGCGGTGGCGGATGCCGCGTTCTTCCTGGCGCGCGCCGGCCTGCTCGACGGCCATGCCTGCACCTTGCACTGGACCAGCCAGGCCGCCTTCACCGAAGCCTTCCCCAACATCGAGCTCAGGCGCGACCTCTATGTTATCGACCGCAAGCGCTTCACCTCGGCCGGCGGTGTCGGCAGCCTCGACATGATGCTGGAGATCATCACCCGCGACTACGGCGCCGAGCTTGCCGCCGGCGTCGCCGAATGGTTCGTGCACAGCCAGCTGCGCTCCAGCATCGACCGCAAGATGATGCCGCTGCGCCTGCGCACCGGGGTCCAGAACGAGCTGGTGCTGTCGGCCATCGCCATCATGGAGGACGCGGTCGAGGAGCGGCTCGGCATGGCCGAGCTGACCGCGAAGCTCGGCGTGTCCTCAGACAAGCTCGAGCGCTCCTTCCGCTCCGAACTCGCCATCTCGCCCAATGGCTATTACCGGCGCCTGAGGCTCAAACGCGCCGCCGATCTTTTGGCGCATTCGACGCTCGCCGTGCGCGACGTGGCGCTGGCGTGTGGGTTTGCCTCGATGTCGAGTTTTGCCCGGGCGTTTCGCGAGGAGCATGGCCATCCGCCGAAGCTGGCGCGACGGCATTAGGCTTGGCGCTCGCTGACGCGGTGAGATGTTGGCGGGACAGCGCCCCCCTCTGTCCTGCCGGACATCTCCCCCTCAAGGGGGGAGATCGGACTGCATCTCTGCTTTCGCCAATCTCAGATGTTGAAGAAAAGAACGGCGGCATCGAAAATGCCAATCTCCCCCTTGAGGGGGAGATGCCGGGCAGGGCAGAGGGGGGCGCGAAGGATCGCGACGCAACCGATTAGCCAGCGGCATCCCGCACAACAGCTGCGGTTTTCCGCACAATCCTCCCGCCCCTCTTGCGCCATGCTGCGACCTCGCAACCCAGCCAAGGCCGAGCCCATGAGCATCGTCGTTTTCGACCCCGACAGCACCGAGGACGTGAACTTCAAGGATCGCATGCGCCACCCCGCGGCGGCCGATCCGGCCGGCGGCATGTGGCTGTCGGACACCGAACCGTCCTTCATCGATGCCGATGCCCTGCGCAAAGGCCGGCTGGCCAAGCTGCGCGGCTGGATGCGCAAGGCCGGCTATGGCGGCGTGGTGCTGTTCGATCCGTACAACCAGCGCTACGCCACCGGCTCGCGCAACATGTTCGGCTATTTCCTGCGCAACTCGACCCGCTATTTCTTTATCCCGACCGACGGGCCGATCGTGCTGTTCGAATACCCGCAGAGCTATCATGTCTCCATGGTACTCGACACGATCGACGAGGCGCGGCCTTCCAAGTTGGTCTGGTCGTCGGTCTCGGGCCGCGACGACGAGACCGCAGGTCCGTTCGCCGACGAGATCGCCGAGCTTTTGAAAAAGCATGGCGGCGGCTCGATGAAGCTCGGCCTCGACCGCTGCAGCCATCTGCAGGCGCTGGCGCTGGAAAAGCGCGGCTGTGAGGTCAGGGATTGCCAGGGCGAAATCCTGGCGGTGCGCGCGGTGAAGACGCCGGAGGAAGTGAAATGCCTGCAGGTGTCGATGGCCGGCGCCGAGGCTGCCGTCTATGCGGTGCGTGAGGCGATCAAGCCCGGCGTTTCCGAAAACGACCTGTTCGCCATCATGTATGGCGAGGTCATCCGCCAGGGCGGCGAGTTCATCGAGACGCGGCTGCTGACATCAGGCCAGCGCACCAACCCGTGGTTCAACGAGGCCAGCGGCCGCAAGATCCGCCCCGGCGAACTCTTGGCGCTCGATACCGACACCATCGGCTGCTACGGCTATTATTCGGATTTCTCGCGCACCTTCCGCTGCGGGCCAGGCAAGCCGACCCCTTACCAGAAGTCGCTCTACCGCATGGCGCACGATCAGGTTCAGCACAACATTTCGATCGTCAAGCCCGGCATGGCCTTCCGCGAGATCGCCGAGCAGGCGTGGAAGATCCCCGACCGTTTCGTCGACCAGCGCTACACCTCGGTCATGCACGGCGTCGGCATGCATGGCGAAACGCCGTTCATCGCGCATGCCATGGATTACGAGACCTATGGCCGCGACGGCCATATCGTGCCAGGCATGGTGGTGAGCGTCGAAAGCTATATCGGCGAAAAGGGCGGCCGCGAGGGCGTCAAGCTGGAGGACGAGATCCTGATCACCGAGACGGGCACGGAGCTTCTGTCGCGCTTTCCTTATGAGGACGAGTTTCTGGAGACGCAGGTTTGATACGGGCAACCAATGAGCGCCTCGTTGCCTGGCGCCCCCCTCTGTCCCGCCGGCATACGGAAGGGTCTTTGACTGCCTCGCCCATGCATCACGCAGGCGCCGCATGAAAACGCCCATCTCCCTCAAGCCCGGCACGGTGGCCGCGATCTTCATCGACCTGCAGGAAGAGCACCGGCAGGACCCGCGCTACCTCGTCGAGGGCTTTCCCACGATCCTCGCCAACGTCCAGCGCCTGCAGGCGGCGGCGCGGCGGAACCAGGTGCCGCTCTACCACTGGGCCTACATCGTCGATCTCGACAAGCAGGACCGCCCGTTTCATCCGCTCGGCGAGGACGGCAAGTCGGCCTTTTCCGACAAGAGCGATCCGCTGACCGAAATCTGCCATGAGGTGGCGCCGGCCAAGGGCGAGGCGCTGCTGATCAAGGCCGAGGCCAGCGCCTTCCGCACCGGGCCGGCGGCGGGCGACATCAAGTCGGCCGGCATCGAATGGTTGGTCATATCAGGCGTCTGGACCGAGGCCTGCATCGACGCGTCGGTCAAGGATGCGGTGGCCAAAGGCTTTCGCGTGCTGCTGGTCAAGGATGCCTGCGGCAGCGGCAGCGCGGCCATGCACCAGACCGGGATCCTCAACCTCGCCAACCGGCTCTATGGCGGCGCCGTCACCGACACCGACGGCGCCTGCCGGCTGCTGGCCGGCGAAACCGTCACCGTCTGGCAGGTCGAGGGCTCGGTGCCGCTGCGTTTCAGCTTCGACAACGCGGCCGCGCTCTACGCCGATCTATGACGCGCGGCCCCTACGAAACACGGCTCGACCCGGCCCTTTGGGCCTATATCGACGCCGTCAACGCCTGGCATCCGCCCGAGATCATCGGCCTGCCGATCGACAAGCAGCGCGCCGTCTATGACAGGATGAGCCGGGCTTTCCACCAGGGCCGCCCGCCCGGCGTCAAGGCCAGCGACGGGCTGATCGCCGCCGCCGGCCGCGACATCCCGGTCCGGCGCTACCGGCTCGAGGGCAACGCCGCCAAGGCGATGGTGGTCTACTACCACGGCGGCGGCTTCATCCTCGGCGGGCTCGAAAGCCATGACGACATCTGCGCCGAGCTCTGCGCCGGCACAGGTTTCGACGTGCTGTCGGTCGATTACCGGCTGGCGCCGGAGCATCTTCATCCCGCCGCCTTCGATGATGCGGTGGCCGCCTTCGAATGGGCAGCGGCGAGATCAGGCCTGCCGCTGGTGCTGTGCGGCGAAAGCGCCGGCGGCAATCTCGCCGCGGCGGTGGCGCAGGCGACGCGCCGCCACGC
>NZ_RZRA01000600.1:0-3530 GCF_003998945.1 Mesorhizobium sp. M7A.F.Ca.CA.003.01.2.1
CGGCTGTACCGAGAGGACTTCGCCCGAACGGCCCTTGTCCTTGCCGGCCAGCACGACGACCTTGTCGCCTTTTCTAATTTTTTGCATTGGTCCGGCTCCTTACAGCACTTCAGGCGCGAGCGAGATGATCTTCATGTGGTTCTTGGCGCGGAGTTCGCGCGGAACCGGTCCGAAGATACGCGTGCCGATCGGCTCTTTCTTGTTGTCGACGAGAACGGCCGCGTTCTTGTCGAAACGGATCACGCTGCCATCCGGGCGGCGAATGTCCTTGGCCGTGCGAACCACGACCGCCTTCATCACATCGCCCTTCTTCACGCGGCCGCGCGGAATGGCTTCCTTGATCGACACCACGATGATGTCGCCCACGGAAGCGTATTTCCGCTTCGAGCCGCCCAGCACCTTGATGCACATGACACGACGGGCGCCGGAATTATCCGCGACGTCGAGGTTTGTTTGCATCTGAATCATGACTGGCCGCCTTCTTCTCTTCTAACGGGATGGGCTCAAAGCCCCTCCCCGGTCTGTCCAAAATTCGTTGTTTACGCCCGAGGTCAGGCTTGGTCCGAAGACACGACGATCCAGCGCTTGTCCTTGGAAATCGGCTTCGATTCCTGGATGAACACCTGATCGCCAACCTTGTGGGCGTTGTTCTCGTCGTGCGCCTTGTACTTCTTGGTCATGCGCACGGTCTTCTTCATCACGGGATGCGTGAAGCGCCGTTCGACCTTGACGACAACCGTCTTCTCGTTCTTGTCGCTGACGACGGTGCCCTGCAGAATGCGCTTTGGCATGGTTTTCGTCCTTAAGCCTTCTTAGCCGCGGACTTTTCCGCAGCGATGGTCTTGATACGCGCAATGTCCTTACGAACCTGTCTCACGCGCGCGGTCTTCTCGAGCTGGCCGGTGGCCTTCTGGAAGCGCAGGTTGAACTGCTCCTTCTTCAGGCTGGCCAGGTCGTCGGTCAGCTGGTCCTGGGTCTTGGTCCGGATGTCTTCGGCTTTCATGATCAGCCCGTCCTTATTCTGCGATGCGCTGCACGAAGCGCGTCTTGACCGAGAGCTTGGCCGCGCCGAGACGCAGTGCCTCACGGGCGGTTTCTTCATTGACGCCGTCGATCTCGAACATGATGCGGCCTGGCTTGACGCGCGCCGCCCAATAATCGACCGCGCCCTTGCCCTTACCCATGCGGACTTCGGTCGGCTTCGAAGTGACCGGCACGTCCGGGAAAATACGGATCCAGACGCGACCAGCGCGCTTCATTTCACGGGTGATCGCGCGGCGGGCCGCCTCGATCTCACGTGCGGTGACGCGGTTCGGCTCAAGCGCCTTCAGCCCGAAACCACCGAAATCCAGGTTGGTGCCGCCCTTTGCGGTACCATGGATACGGCCCTTGAACTGCTTGCGGAACTTTGTGCGCTTTGGCTGCAGCATCGTTCTAACTCCAAATTCCTAAATGTCTCAGGCGTTTTCGCGACGACGACCGCGTTCGCGATCACCACCACCGCCATGCGCTGCATCGCTTTCGCTGGCCCGACGCTCCGAAGCCATCGGGTCATGCTCAAGGATCTCGCCCTTGAACACCCAGACCTTGACGCCGCAGATGCCATAAGCCGTGTGCGCTTCGGCCGTACCGTAGTCGACGTCCGCACGCAGCGTATGCAGCGGCACGCGACCTTCGCGATACCATTCCATACGCGCGATCTCAGCGCCGCCGAGGCGGCCGGCGCAGTTGATGCGGATGCCTTCGGCACCGAGGCGCATCGCCGACTGAACGGCACGCTTCATGGCGCGGCGGAACGCGATACGACGCTCGAGCTGCTGGGCGATCGACTGGGCGACCAGGGTCGCGTCGATCTCCGGCTTGCGCACTTCAACGATGTTGAGGTGCGTCTCGGACTTCGTCATCTCCATCAGCTTCTTGCGAAGCTTCTCGATGTCGGCGCCCTTCTTGCCGATGATCAGACCCGGGCGCGCGGCATGGATGGTGACGCGGCACTTCTTGTGCGGACGCTCGATCACGACCTTCGAGATGGCAGCCTGCTTGAGCTCCTTCTCGAGATACTTGCGGATCTTGATGTCCTCATGCAGCAGCTTGCCGTACTCGCCGGTGTTCGCGAACCAGCGCGAATCCCAGGTGCGGTTGATGCCGAGGCGAAGACCGATCGGATTGACTTTCTGGCCCATTATGCGGCCTCCCCTTTTTCTTCGACTTCACGAACGACGATCGTGAGGTGCGAGAACGGCTTCTCGATACGGCTGGCGCGACCGCGGCCACGGGCATGGAACCGCTTCATGACGATCGACTTGCCGACATAGGCTTCCGCCACGATCAGCGCATCGACATCCAGGTCGTGGTTGTTTTCCGCGTTGGCGATTGCCGATTCCAGCGTCTTCTTGACCGTGCCGGAAATCCGCTTGGCCGAGAATTCGAGATCGGAAAGCGCTGTCGCGACCTTCTTGCCGCGGATCAGCGCGGCAACCAGGTTCAGCTTCTGCGGGCTGATACGGATCGTGCGCAATACGGCGCGCGCTTCGTTATCAGCAAGCCTGCGCGGAGCTTTGGCCTTGCCCATGATTATTTCCTCTTCGCCTTCTTATCCGCGCCGTGACCGTAATAGGTCCGGGTCGGAGCGAATTCACCGAACTTGTGACCGACCATGTCCTCGTTCACCGAGACGGGAACATGCTTCTGGCCGTTGTAGACACCGAAGGTGAAGCCGACGAACTGCGGCAGGATGGTGGAGCGACGGCTCCACATCTTGATCACCTCATTGCGACCACCTTCACGAACCTTGTCCACCTTCTTGAGAAGGTAGCCGTCAATGAAGGGGCCTTTCCAAATCGAACGAGTCACTTGGCGTTACCTCTTCTTAGCTCTTGCGCTGATGGCGCGAGCGCAGGATGAACTTGTCGGTCGCCTTGTTGGACCGCGTCTTCTTGCCCTTGGTCGGCTTGCCCCAGGGCGAAACCGGATGGCGGCCACCCGATGTGCGGCCTTCGCCGCCGCCGTGCGGATGGTCGACCGGGTTCATGGTCACGCCGCGATTGTGCGGGCGCTTGCCACGCCAGACCGTGCGACCGGCCTTGCCGTCATTGATGTTGCCGTGGTCCGGATTGGACACGGCGCCAACAGTGGCCATGCAGGAGCCGTGAACGACACGCTGCTCGCCCGAATTGAGGCGCAGGATCGCCATGCCCTGGTCACGACCGACCAGCTGACCGTAACCACCTGCCGAACGGGCGACCTGAGCGCCCTTGCCCGGCTTCAGCTCGATGTTGTGGACGATGGTGCCGACCGGCATCGAAGCCAGCGGCATCGCATTGCCCGGCTTCACGTCGACCGATTCACCGGACACGATCTTGTCGCCGGGAGCCAGACGCTGCGGAGCGATGATGTAGGACAGCTCGCCATCCTCATACTTGATCAGCGCGATGAAGGCGGTGCGGTTCGGATCGTACTCAATGCGCTCGACCGTGCCGACGACGTCGAACTTGCGGCGCTTGAAGTCGATGATGCGGTACGAACGCTTG
>NZ_RZRA01000601.1:0-3529 GCF_003998945.1 Mesorhizobium sp. M7A.F.Ca.CA.003.01.2.1
GTGCACGAGAAGCGCATCGCGGAAATCTGCCGCGAAGAGGTCGACAAGGCCGGCGCCGACATCATCGTCTACACCAGCCACGAGGTCCGCCCGGTCATCCGCGAGCAGTCGCGGCTGAACTCGGTCCTGATCGAGGCCTACGCCACCTCGCGCGGCCGCAAGCAGCTTAGGGGTATCGAGGACGTCTCGAAGAAATACGGCTTCAAATATGGCGTGCAGACGCTGCTCTCCTTCGGCGGCCTGACCTCGATCAACCATCCGCGCCTGCATGAAACCATGATCTCCGGCCCGATCGGCGGCATCCTCGGTGCTGCCTATGTCGGCAAGCTGATCGGCAATGATTCGCTGATCTGCTCGGACATGGGCGGCACCTCCTTCGACATGGGCGTTATCACGCGCGGCCAGACGCGGATCGAGAACGAGCCGCTGATGGATCGCTTCAAGCTCAACGTGCCGACGCTGCACCTCGATACGATCGGTGCCGGCGCCGGCATGATCCTCAAGGTCGATCCGCTGACCAAGAAAGTCTCGCTTGGACCGGAAAGCGCCGGCTCCGATCCAGGTCCGATTTGCTTCGCCAGGGGCGGCACCGAACCGACCATTGCCGATTGCGATGCGATTCTCGGCCGGCTCAACCCGCACTATTTCCTCGGCGGCAAGGTCGTGCTGCAGGTCGAAAAGGCCCGCCGCGCCTTCCAGGAGAAATGCTCCGACATCCTGGGCGTCGGGCTGGAGGAAGCCGCCGAAGGCATGATCGACATGCTGGAGGCCGACGCCAACAACGCGCTGCGCCGCGTCATTTCGGGCCAGGGCATCCATCCCTCCGAGTTCACGCTGCTGTCCTATGGCGGCTCTGGCCCGCTGCACCTGGCCGGCTGTTCCAGGGGCATCGGCTTCAAGGACATCATCACCTTCCAGTTTGCGGCCGCCTTCTCCGCCTTCGGCTGCACCACGGCTGATTTCATGCGCCGGCATTCGGTGTCGACGCAGCACGACATCCCGTCACGCGCCGATGAGGCGACGCTGGCCGCCTTCGGCGTCAAGGTCACCACGGTCTGGAACGACCTGACCAAGGCCGCGGTCGACGAGATGATCGCCGACGGCCATGCGCGTGAGAAGATCAGGACCGTGCCGTTCCTGATGATGCGCTACACCGGCCAGCTCGAGGATGTCGAAGTGATGGCGCCGCTGGCTGAGGTCAACTCGGCCGACGACATGCGCAGGGTTATCGACGAGTTCGAGGCGGTCTACGCCAAGGTCAATCATCGCGTGTCGCGCTATGGCGAGGCCGGCTTCACCATCACCGAACTCGGGCTGATCGCCACCGCCGACAAGGTCAAACCGGTGCTGCTCAAGCGTCCGCTCGGCAAGTCGGATCCGGCTTCCGCGCACAAGGGCGTGCGCGAGGCCTATATCGGCGGACGCTGGCACAAGGCCAATCTCTACGAGATGGACCTGCTGCAGCCCGGTCACGAAGTCATCGGTCCGGCCATCATCGAACACCCCGCCACCACGCTCGTCGTTCATCCGCAGGACCGCGTCCATGTCGATGAATGGACGCTGCTGCACTACACCCACGCTTGAGAGGGCACCGCCATGTTGGACAAACCTGCTTCGGCCCTGCGCCTTCGCGAAAGACTGCTCGATTCCGAGCGGCTGATGGAAGAGACCGGCTGCTATGACGGCATCACGGAACTCACGCTGCGCAACCAGGATCCGCTGAAGTTCGAGACGCTGCACACCAAGCTGCGCGCCTATTGCGTCTCGGCTCGCGAAATGGCCCGCCGCATCTCGGCCTCGCCCGGCGTGCGCGAAGTCGGCGAGATGGTGGTCGCCATCTATACGCCCGAAGGCGACGCCATCGCGCTCTCCAACGGCATCATGGTGCATGTCCATACGATGAGCCGCTTCATCAAATGGATGATCAAGAACAATTACGAGGAAAACCCGAAAATCCGTGAAGGCGATATCTTCGCCAACAACGACGCCTTCATCGGCACCGTGCAGGTGCCTGATGTCATGGATGTGGTGCCGATCTTCCATGAAGACACGCTGGTCGGCTGGGCCGGTGCCGTCTGCCACGAACTGGAAGCCGGCGGCATCACGCCGGGCGGCGATGTCTGCCTGGCGCAGGAGCGCTTCACCGAAGGCCTGTTCGTCTGCGCCGAGAAGATCGGCGAGAATGACGAGATCCGGCGCGACTACGTCATCCGCTGCGAGCGCAATCTGCGCATGCCGATCTACTGGGTGCTCGACGAGAAGGCCAAGGTCGCCTCCTGCATCGACATGCGCGAAAGCGTCAAGCAGCTGATCTCCGAGATCGGCCTCGACTACTGGATGAAGGTGTCGAAGGAGTTCATCGAGGAAGGTCGCCGCGCCCAGCTCGCCCGCACCCGCCAGCTCACCGTGCCCGGCATCTACCGCGGCCACACGTTCTACGGCCATGTCACGGCGGGAAAACCCGGCTTCCAGCTGCTCGGCGATCCCGACTGGCTCTACAACATCCCGATCGAGATGGAGATCACGTCAGACGGCAAGATCACCATGGACTTCGAGGGCACGCAGCCCTGGGGCTACCATTCGATGAACTGCACGCCGGCCGGCATGGATGGCGGCATGTTCGTGACGCTGACCCAGCACATGAATTTCGAAGGCCTGGTCAATGACGGTGCCTGGATGGCGACCGAACTGAAACTGCCGCACGGCACCTGGACCAACCCCGACAACGAGATGGTGGCCACCGCCACCTCATGGGCGCTGCTGCTGCCGGCCTACGGTGTTTTCCAACGGCTTTTGTCGCGCAGTTTTGTCGCGCGCGGCTTCGTCGAGGAGGCCTTTGTCGGCCAGGTCAACAGCCCGATGATCGAGATGGGCGGCGAAAGCCAATACGGCACGCCGTTCGGCATGGCGCATTTCGAGTGCGCTGCCGCCGGGTCCGGGGCGCTCGCCATCAAGGACGGTCTCGACACCGCCTATGTCGGCTGGAACCCGGAATCCGACATGGGCAACATCGAGGTCTGGGAACAGTCGATGCCGATGGTCTATATCGGCCGTTCGATCGTGCCGAATTCCGGCGGCGCCGGTAAATATCGCGGTGGCTGTTCCTTCGTCTCGACCTGGCTGATCAACAAGACCTCACATCTGCGGCTCCACACCTCCGAGCACTCCTCGCGCGTGTTCGACAATGGCGGCATGTGCGGTGGTTATCCGGCGCCGACCTGCCAGAAGCATCGCGCGGTGCGCAACTCAGACATTCACGAACTGGCGGCAAAAGGCGAACCGCTGGCGCATTCGCCCGGCATCGACCCTGACGTCTCCGACTACGAGAAGAACATCGGCGGCGACCATGTCGTGGTCGAAGGCCCCTACATCACCTCGCCGCACAAATCCGGCGACATCTTCAGCCATTCCTACAATGGCGGCGGTGGCTATGGCGACGTGCTGGAGCGCGATCCGATCAAGACGGCATGGGATGTCGAGAACGGCTTTCTCACCCGTGAAGCGGCGGACCAGGTTTTCGGCATTGTGC
>NZ_RZRA01000602.1:0-3527 GCF_003998945.1 Mesorhizobium sp. M7A.F.Ca.CA.003.01.2.1
CGCCAGACCAGGCCCCACGACTGGCGGCGACCAGCCAGCTACGGTGCCTCAGAGCAAATGAACTCCGTCTCACATTGCGACACACCTCTGCTGCGCGTCGCCTATCTCGATGGTGGACCGCAGGACGGCGCCCCGGTTATCCTGCTGCATGGCTGGCCCGACGACGCGACGACATACGCTCGTATTTCGCCGATGCTTCATGAAGCTGGCTTCCGGACGTTTTCCCCTTGGTTGCGAGGCTTTGGGCCGACATCGTTCCTGTCGAAAGAAACCATGCGCTCGGGCGAGATTGCCGCGATGGCGCAGGATGTGCTGGATTTTGCAGATGCGCTTGGCATCAGCCGCTTTGCAGTTGTCGGACATGATTGGGGCGCTCGGATATCCTATCTGCTCGCGTCGGTTTTTCCGGACCGCATCAAGTGCTGCGCTGCGCTGTCCCTCGGCTGGCAACCAGGCAAACCAGCAACGCCGACGCCCGAACAGGCGAAAGCATTTTGGTATCAATGGTTCATGGCGACCGCACGGGGCGCCGAGTTCGTACGAAAGAACGGCAAGGAATTCGCCAGGTATCAGTGGGACAGCTGGGGTCCATTAGGCTGGTTCGACGACGCCATTTTCGATGGCGTTGCGAGCTCGTTCGAAAATCCTGACTGGGCGGATGTGACGTTGCATTCCTATCGGGTCCGGTGGGAAGAGGCCGAGCCCGATCCGCGTTATGCTGAACTCGCCCGCCGGCAAGCAACGGTCAAGATCATCACCGTGCCGATCCTGACGCTTCACGGTGGTGACGACCGCGTTGTGTTTGCCCAGTCTTCAGAGGGGCTCGAAGAGCATTTCACCGCGTTCTACAGGCGGGTGGTGCTGGATGGCATCGGACACTTCCCGACGCGTGAGGCTTCTGATCAGGTTTCGCGAATGTTGGCTGCGTTTCTCGATAGCCATGGCAAGCGCTGAAGGAGGGGCGCCATCGACCCCATAGTAAAGGCCGGAACCTGACGCATCGCCGCGCATTTCGTCTCCATGCATGACGAACCGAAATGCGGTCTCGCAATCAATCGGCAGCCAGGGAGAATTTGGATGCAAGCTTCAGGCGCAATCTCAAGACACCATGCTGGCCAGTTGGCCATAGAACCGTTTGCGGGCACGGTGACGGTACGATTTTCCGACGCCATAGTCGCTGCCACGGAACGGGCGAAAGTGCTTCAGGAAGAAGGACATGAGCCCGTGTTCTATATTCCTTTCGAAGACATCTATTTTGACCTTTTCGAAAAAACGAACACCACCAGCCGCTCCCCTTTGAAAGGTACCGCGAGCTACTGGCGCGTCCATGCCGTGGGCAGCTCGGCTGACGATTTCATGTGGGCGTACGAGACGCCTGAAACCGCGGCGCGGGCCATTGCACGTCATGGTGCATTCGATCCGGAAAAGGCGCGCATCGATGTCGAGCCCGCGGAGGACAGAAGGCATACGCCCCACGTCACGGAGTAGATTGCCCGTTCTCATCGGCGCGAGCTGAAATTCAAGGCAGGTGCTAACCGCGTGGAAACTCTTCATCAAGGATGCGTAGTGCCTCCTCGTATCTGACGGTTGATGCCCCGGCCTGTCGTGCCTGCCAGATATTGTCCGCCAGATCCGCGCGCTTCACCGGCAGCGCCAATGGATTCGATGCCGCTCGTCGCACGAACGCGAAGTAATCCTCGCCGTCCCTACGCGACATGGCGTCGACGGCCGACGCGATCGTCGGGCCAAAACCGGCCTCTTCCAACCTGGTCCGGTCCCAGCCTTCGCCCTTTTCCAGGACGTCATGGAGATAGGCGACGACCTTCTGATCCTTGGTTTCGACCGCGTCAACGACACGGCGACAGTGCTCGATATAAGGTCGCCCGGTCTTGTCGCGCTGTGCCTGGTGGACCTCTTCGGCAATCTTGGCCGCCCGGTAAAACATGCTCATCAGGCTTCCCCTTCAGACATGGTTTCACCATCGCTCCTCGGTGTCGTGGTGCGGCAGGTCCATTCCGCAGCAAACCCAGCCAAGTCGCTGCCTCGATCCATAATTGTAGCGCGGCTCCAGGCGAGCCGGATCGTCGAACGTTCCGACATGAAGCGCGATCTCTCCCGGCGATGCGTCATAGGCGAGGCTGAGCGGCGATCCGCAGGCGGAGCAAAACCCCCTGCAGGCAATCGGCGAAGACCTGCGATAGGTCGGCGTCGCATCGGTCCAGGTCACGCTTTGGGAAGGCACCCAGGCCAGAACCGCGAACGCACTGCCGGTCGCTCGCCGGCACATATCACAATGGCAGTAATGCACTCTCGGTTCGCTTCCAACGCGGAAGCGGATCGTGCCGCAGAGACATCCTCCGCTCAGTTCCATTTTGGCGCCCCGGTTGACTTGCGGCTCCAACGCCTCTCGCGCGGTCTCATGCGAGCACCTCCATTCATCACAGCGAAAACGCCGGTCATTTGCGTCGGTTCCTGTTGGCTATCTCAGGAACCAGTGCTTGCGCGCGGCGTTGCGTGTCTTTGCTGGCAAAATGAGGAGTCAGGAATGCTTGGCCGGTCGGAGACGCACTGATGTCGATGCCGGGGCTGGCATACGGTCCCCTGGGCGATCGATGCATGCATGTCTGCGTGGACATGCAGCGGCTGTTTGCCGAGCCGTCTCAATGGGCAACACCCTGGATCACCCGGGTTCTCCCGCAGATCGAGACGCTGGTCGAAAGACGCGCGCCGCAGACGGTCTTTACACGCTTCCTGCCAGCCAAGAAGCCGGGGCAGGGCGTCGGCACCTGGAAGCGCTATTATGAGCGCTGGGCTTCACAGACGATCGAGACGATCGGGCCTGAAATGACCGAACTGTTGCCGTCTTTAGCCGGCTACTGCCCGCCAGCGGCGATCATCGACAAGCACATCTACTCGCCCTGGTTCGAAGGGCGCCTCAGAGCCTTCCTGGTGGAGCGCGGCATCGATACGCTCGTCATCACCGGTGGCGAAACGGATGTTTGCGTTCTGGCCACGGTGCTCGGAGCCATCGATTTCGGCTATCGCGTGGTTCTCGTCACGGACGCGCTATGCAGTTCTTCCGATTCAACCCACGACGCACTGCTGACCGTTTACCACCAACGTTTCGCGCAGCAGGTCGAGACGGTTGAGATGGAAACGGTTCTCTCGAACTGGACTTGACGTTCGCCAACTCGGCTCGGCGGAAAGTGTCCATGCTTCCTTGCGCGGTTTGGCTGCCTATCTGTTAAGAGAATAACGGACACCAGAACGGATAGCAGACGTGACGCAACGATCGGGAAGTGCTGATCTTCCACTCCATGGCGGGCGCGTGCCAAAATGGCTCGGCGACCGCATGACGCGTCTTGGCGCCGTGATGTGCGAAGCGATCATTCATCACTATGGTCGAGACGAACTGCTGCGACGGCTGGCGCATCCGTTCTGGCTCCAGTCCTTTGGTGCTGTCATGGGCATGGATTGGCATTCGTCGGGGATCCCGACCAGCGTCCTGGGCGCCTTGAAGCGGGGCC
>NZ_RZRA01000603.1:0-3525 GCF_003998945.1 Mesorhizobium sp. M7A.F.Ca.CA.003.01.2.1
TCGATGCCGGCTTCACGCAGGGGCTCAAGATGATCGTGGAAATTGTCTGGATGGAGATGGTTCGGCGGCAGGTTGACCAAGGTGCGTGCATATTCGACGCCGTCGGCGATGGCATTGATCCGCGCCAGCGCCGCTGTCAGATCCGGGCCGCGAGCCCCTACCAGTTTCACCCGCAAGGTTCTATCCGCTCCCGCCCCTTGCCGCCGGTTGCGCATATCGAAACGATAGCGGCGTAGCCGCATGCCAAGCGCGACACGCGCCAGGATTTCGGCGCCGGGCAGGTCAACGCCGGCGATCGGGTCCAGGACCAGGGTGGGCGCGCATTCCCCCTTGCCCTCGAGATGCGCGGCAAGCAGACCGCCGGCGCGCGCCAGTGATAGGGTGGTTACGGCTTCAGCTTTGCCCAGGGCCAGGACGACCACGCGCTTGGTCGATACGGACTGCGGGGCAATAAGATCGATGCAGGTGCCGGATTCGATCAAGGCGGCCGGGTCGGAGCAGGCGCGCGAGAGAATCCCGCCCATCTCGGCATCCAAGGCGGCTGCCCGCGGGCCGAAGCCTGTTTGGGCAGTTTGCAAGATCACGACGACGGAGGCTTCCGAGGAAATCTCGTCCGCGGTCTCGAAAACCGGCGCTGGCGATTGAGGCATAGGCTGGCGCTCTCTCCGATTGCGGCAATACCAGCCGGGTAGCGAGCAACGCTTCGCTCACCCCGGTGGAGACTGGTCAAGCCGGTCTCCGCCGTTCGTGGTATAATGCCGGTCCCCAAATAGTCGCTTTCTTGAGACGACTTAATTGCTCTTGTCATCTGGGTATCCCCTAACAGGGCAGGCGATCAAACGCGAATTCTGCCCATGTCGATTGACAAAAACTCAACTCACAATTCATGATCGGCCAATGGCCCTTCCCTCACTCAATGGCATGCGCGCTTTCGAGGCCGCCGCTCGCCTTGGCAGCGTCAAGGACGCGGCGGAAGAACTGCATCTGACACCCTCGGCTGTCAGCCGGCACATCCGCGCGCTTGAACGAAATCTTGGCCAGGACCTGTTCGAACGCGGTTTTCGCCAGATAACGCCAACCATAAGGGGCTCCTACTATGCGCGCAGCCTCTCGGAGGCGTTCGAAGCGATCTGGCGCGCCACCGATGACGTCAGCCTCTCCGAGGGGTCGCGCCACGGCAAGATCCAACGTGTTCGGGTCTTGTGCGTGCCCACCGTTCTGAACCTTTGGCTGGCGGACCGGTTGCCGAACTTTCGCCGGTTGCATCCGTCGGTGGATCTGGAGATCTCCACTTCAGGCAAGCGCGCCAACTTCGATTTGGCCATTGTCGACGAGTTCGTCTACAAGGCCGGCCCGGCTCTGACGCTGCTGATCCCGCTGCTTTTGACGCCGGTCTGTGCGCCTTCGCTTCTGGAGGGGCCTGTGCCGCTGCGATCGCCGGCCGATCTGGTCAATCATCATCTGATCCATGAATGCGAAACCATGAGATGGAAGCGTTGGCTGGAGCAGGAAGGCGTTCTGGAAACGACGCCAAAATCCAGCACAACACTGGATGATTGCACCTTGATCATGCGCGAAGCGATCAATGGCGCCGGAATAGCGCTTGCGGACACGATGATGGCGCAAGATTTTCTGCAGCAAGGCAAGCTGGTCGCGCCGTTCCGTGCCCGCCACACCTATCCGGCCGGCATTTACCTGCATCAGCGTCGCAGCATCGGCAACAAGCCAGGCACCGGTCTGTTTCAGGATTGGCTGCTCGCCGAAGTCGCGGACCACAAGCAGGTGATGGCAATCGCTTAGATGCCCCCCAACCGAAAATGTCGGGAGCCACCGCTTCAGATTGGAATCCCCGCGTCGAACCTCGACTCATCCGTGGTCCAGCGATGACCCACCATCGCCTTGCATCGATAATCGCAGTTCTCATTGAATATCTTTAAGGCCAAAGCCGGCAAATAGGTTGCTTGTCGGTTCCCCTGCGGCAGGCTTAACCTGCACGCGGCCAACGCGTGAGGGCGCGTGCTGCAAAAGGGGAACATTGCCATGACGATACAGGGTGCTTCACCTGATCTGTACAACGAGGATTTGGCTCCGGCCAAAGTTCGAAACTGGGGACCATTCTCGATCTTCAACGTCTGGACGTCGGACGTCCACAGCCTTTGGGGCTACTATCTTGCCGCCAGTCTGTTCCTGTTCTGCGGCGGCTTCGTCAATTTCATCATCGCCATAGGCATCGGCTCGCTGATCATCTACGCGCTGATGAACATGGTCGGCTATGCCGGCGTGAAGACGGGCGTGCCCTACCCCGTGCTTGCCCGCGCCTCTTTCGGCATCTGGGGCGCCAACATACCGGCGCTGGTGCGCGCCGTCGTCGCCTGCTTCTGGTACGGCGCGCAGACTGCCGCCGCCTCGGGCGCGATCGTGGCGCTGCTGATCCGCACGCAATGGTTCGCCGATTTCAACGCCAGCACGCACTTCCTCGGTCATACCGGCCTGGAGGTGATCTGCTTCGTGGTCATCTGGGGGCTGCAATTGCTGATCATCCAGAACGGCATGGAAACGGTCCGCCGCTTCCAGGACTGGGCCGGCCCCGCGGTGTGGGTGATGATGCTGATCCTGGCGATCTATCTCTGTGTCAAATCCGGGAGATTTGCCT
The DNA here is from genome assembly GCF_003998945.1 of Mesorhizobium sp. M7A.F.Ca.CA.003.01.2.1. Classification (NCBI taxonomy): domain Bacteria; kingdom Pseudomonadati; phylum Pseudomonadota; class Alphaproteobacteria; order Hyphomicrobiales; family Phyllobacteriaceae; genus Mesorhizobium; species Mesorhizobium sp. M7A.F.Ca.CA.003.01.2.1. The sequence goes on from NZ_RZRA01000603.1 coordinate 2,654, forward strand.
TCACCAGCGACATCCCGATGGACGTGCTGCTGGACAAGACGAAGGATGCGGGCGTGCCCGGCACGCCTGGCTCCTGGACCTCGCTGTTTGCGGTGGCCGCGATCTGGGTCACCTATTTCTCGGCGCTCTATCTCAATTTCTGCGATTTCGCCCGTTACGCGCCTGACAAGGCATCGCTGCGCAAGGGCAACATCTGGGGCCTGCCGATCAACCTGATCCTGTTTTCTCTGGTGGCCGGCGTCACCACCATTGCCGCCTTTGACGTCTATGGCGAGGTGCTGCTGCATCCCGACCAGATATCGGCGAAATTCGACAGCTGGTTCCTGGCAGCCCTTGCTGCCCTGACCTTTGCAGTTGCGACGCTTGGCATCAACGTCGTGGCGAACTTCGTCTCGCCGGCCTTCGACTTCTCCAATGTCTTTCCCAGGCAGATCGACTTCAAGAAGGGCGGCTATATCGCGGCCGTGATCGCCCTGCTGCTCTATCCCTTCGCGCCATGGGAAGGCAGTGCGGCTTCCTTCGTCAACATCATCGGCGCGACGATGGGGCCGATCTTCGGGGTGATGATGGTCGACTACTACCTGATCCGGAAGGGTGAGGTCGACGTCGAGGCGCTTTATCGCGAAGATGGCGAATTCCGCTTCCAGGGCGGCTGGCACGTCAACGCCTTCATCGCCGCCGGCATCGGCGCCATCTTCTCGTCGATCCTGCCCAACTTCACCAACTGGCTGCCGTCCTGGTGGGGTGTCTATGGCTGGTTCTTCGGCGTGGCGATCGCCGGCATCATCTACTACGTGCTGCGCACCGCCGCTTTGGGCGCCGGCGCCAGGACCGCGAAGGCCTGACAAGGTGAATTTTGGGGCGGCGAGAGC
>NZ_RZRA01000604.1:0-3524 GCF_003998945.1 Mesorhizobium sp. M7A.F.Ca.CA.003.01.2.1
GTGAACGCGGCTTCATCCCGGCCCATCCCGAAACCCCGCATCGTAACCGACGCGCCGCCTCCCATTCACAAATGTCATCGAAGGCGATAATTCCTGTGAGGTCAAGGGAAATGACCCAAACCCGAAGAGTTTGAAAACCGATTGCCGTAAATGCCTGATTTACAGACAAACACGCCCGCGAATTAGTCAGCAGGGGCCAATAAAGGCGGCAAAGCTGATGCAACGCCAACGCGGGGCCGATACCGGCCGCGGCAGCGAAATCCATCCCGGGCAAATACCTCGTGGTTGTTGACCTCCGCGTGGGGCGAACTACCATGTCCCAAGATTGTCTTCTGACGATTTACTGGCGGCTGCAGTCCAATACAGGTCGCAGACGAAGACTGTTCTCAAGAGGCTTGAAAGACGATCCAGGTCCCGATGCCAGCCATCAACGCGCCTGAAACGCGCGGAATCAGCTGCCCGGTCGGCACCGTCTTCTCCAGCAGGACGAGGATGGCGATGCCGGCGATCCACAGCACGTTCATGACGCCACCGACGAACAGCAGAGCCATCAGCGCCCAGCAGCACCCCAGACAGTAGGCGCCGTGATCGATGCCCAGCCGGAGCGCGCCGAGCGGAGCGGAGCGGAATCCGCCATGGCCGGCCAGGAACGCGATCGGGGCCTGACATTGGCGCAGGCAGACGCCCTTCATCGGCGTCCATTGATAGAGACCGGCGGCGATCAGGACGAGGCCGCCGAGGACCGCGCTGCCGGTCGCCATCGAGGGGTCGAGCAAGGCAAGACGGGCGAGCAGCCATTGCGCACCGGTCGCCACGAGGCTGAAGACGGCCCAGACGGCGAGGTAGCCGGCAAAAAACCATCCCGTCGAAGCGATGGGCCTGCCATCCGCCCGCGCCTTGCGGCCGACACCGGCATAGAGCAGCAACATCGGTGCGACCGAAGGCGTCATCATGCCGACCATCATCACCGCCCACATCGTGAAGGTGAAAGCGAAATCGGCCAATGCCCAGGCCCGGATGCCTGGCGCCACGGCGGCGCCCATATCCATGCCGCCCATACCCATGTTCGACCCGTCCATATTCGACATGTCCATTCCGGCCATGTCACCGCCTCCGCTGTCCGGCAAGGCGGAGCCGGGCATGACCATGTCGGTGGCGAGCCACAGCACATAGGCCCAGGCGAGCACGGCAATCACCACGAGCGCGGCCATCACGACCGCGCGATCGCGCCGCAGCACCGCCTCGAGGGCCGTGTCGCCCATTGGATCAGGTCAATGCACGATGCCGCTCTGCGTGAGATGCAGATTGGCGAAATGGCTGTGCGTATCGGCCAGCTCGAACTTGATCGGGCCCGTCGCCTTTGTCCAGCCGCGCCCGACCTCGGCGATCGCGTATTCGAAGCCGTGCGGCAGGTCGATGCGCGCCTGGTGGGCAGCGCCGGTGACCGGATTCCGGATCGGCTCGCCACGACCGTCGGTTATACCCTCGACATGCAGCTGACTGGTTCGCGCGTCGACGTCGATGTTGAATTCGATCGGCGCAAAGATCGGGTCGTGGAACTTCTCCAGCGTGGTCGAAAAGACCTGGAATATCGTTGCACCCGGTTCGGTATCCAGACCGCCCAATATGCGAAGCAGCGCGCCACGTTGGGCTTCCGTCGCCCTCTCGTCGATGATCACCGCGGCTTCGCCCCCGCCCTGGTGTATGGCGCCGGGCCAGCTGAAAATCCCGACGAACCGCAATCCGTCGAGCTTGGTGTCGCCGTGATGGCCGCTTTCGATTTCCATGCCGGCGACCGCCTGGCAGAACCCGTATGTCGGCATGGCGTTGAACTGGCACGGGCAGCCATAGGCGCAGTTGCAGTTGATGAATTCGCGCGCCTTCATGGCCCATTTGACGTCCGGCATGGCATTCCTCCCTTGCCGCGCTCACGCTTGGTGAGCGCGATCCGGATCGTGGAGGACCAGAGGTCAACCGGCAGCAACCATCCGGCAGCATCTGATCGAAGCAATCCGGCGATTAATATTAGCCGACAATCATATACCTTCCGCAGCCGCCCACAATAGCCGATCGGCGGAGATGAGGGCTCCGAACGCAGGTCAATCAAAGACCGCCTTTTCGCGATAGGAATTTTTTCTTGACAGCCTGCCCTCAGCTATGATACATTTTCGTCCATGGTGCTGATTTGCGCCGATGACCCGCCGCACAGGCGGGTTTTTCGTTTTGATATCCTGTCCCCGCATCGCTGTTTTTGCCGCGACGAATTGGCATATTCGAAGTCCATCTCCTGGCGGACGGTGGCTGTTGCACGGTCCATGCCGCCGCACTATGGCTAGCGGCTTGTCAAACAAGGCGACGCAGAATGGCGAAAGACGGCGAGCACTTTAGCGGCGGGATGGGCATCAACACGCGGCTTGCCCATTCGGGCAACAATCCGCACGACTATTTCGGCTTCGTCAATCCGCCGGTGGTGCATGCCTCGACCGTGCTTTTTCGCGACGCGGCGTCAATGGCGGCTCGCACCCAGAAATACACTTACGGCACGCGCGGCACGCCGACGACCGATGCGCTCGCCCACGCCATAGACGCGCTGGAAGGTTCGGCAGGCACGATCCTGGTGCCGTCGGGCCTTGCGGCGGTGACGGTACCGCTGCTCGCCTTCGTGTCGGCCGGCGACCATCTGCTGATCGTCGATACCGTCTATCATCCGACCCGCAACTTCGCCGACACGATGCTGAAGCGGCTGGGCGTCGAGGTCGAGTACTACGCCCCCCATGTCGGCGCCGGCATCGCGGCGTTGATCAAGCCCAACACCAAGGTGGTGTTCACGGAATCACCGGCCTCCAACACCTTCGAGGTGCAGGACATCCCAGCCATCGCCAAGGCGGCGCACGCCGCGGGCGCCATCGTCATGATGGACAATACCTGGGCGACGCCACTGTATTTCCGCCCCCTCGACCACGGTGTCGACATCTCGATCCATGCGGCGACCAAATACCCGGCCGGCCATTCCGACGTGCTGCTTGGCACGGTGTCGGCCAATGAGAGCTGCTGGACGCATCTTTATGAAAGCTTCTGCACGCTTGGCTGCTGCGCCGGGCCCGACGACGTCTACCAGGTGCTGCGCGGCCTGCGCAGCATGGGCGTGCGCCTTGAACACCATCAGCGCAGCACGCTTGCCATCGCCTCCTGGCTCGAAGGCCAGAAGGGCGTGGCGCGCGTGCTCCACCCGGCCCTGCCCAGCCACCCGGACCACGAACTGTGGAAGCGGGACTTCTCCGGATCGAGCGGCATCTTTTCCATCGTGCTTGCCGGCGGCGGACAAAAGCAGCAGCACGCCTTTCTCGACGCGCTGCAAATCTTCGGCCTCGGCTATTCCTGGGGCGGCTATGAGAGCCTTGCCGTGCCGGTCTGGCTCGGCGACCGCGTTGTCGCGAAGGCCCCCTATGAGGGTCCATTGATCCGCCTGCAGATCGGCCTCGAGGACGTCGACGACCTGAAGGCCGACATTTCGCGCGGCCTGA
>NZ_RZRA01000605.1:0-3524 GCF_003998945.1 Mesorhizobium sp. M7A.F.Ca.CA.003.01.2.1
GGAGAAGGCCGCGTCGGCATGCTGCTGTCCGATCAGGGCTGGCTGTGGGCGCGCGGCTTCGAGGGCGGCGGCCCGCATGTCCAGCTTTATCGGCGCATCGCGCACTGGCTGATGAAGGAGCCGGAGCTCGAGGAGGAGCGGCTGACCGCCGATGGTCGTGGCATGGTGCTGGAAATCCGCCGCCAGACGATGGCCGACGATCCCGGCGCCGCGCAGATCATCACTCCGTCCGGCAAAACCTTGACGGTCAAGCTCGACAAAGCCGAGCCCGGGGTCTTCCTCGGCAGCGTCGAGACCAGCGAGATCGGGCTCTACCAGGTCGCCAATGGCGACCTCACCGCGCTCGCCCATGTCGGGCCGGTCAACGCACCGGAATTCGCCGACGTCATTTCCACCGAAAACCGGCTGAAGGCGCCGGCGGAAGCCACCGGCGGCAGCGTGCGCCGGCTGGCGTCTTCCACAGGCCTTGGCAGCGACGTGACGCTGCCTTCCATCGTGCCGGTGCGCTCGGCTGGTGCCGCATCCGGCAGCGACTGGATCGGCCTGCGCACGACAGACGACAGCGTGCTCAAAGCCGTCTCGCGCGTGCCGCTGTTCGGCGGCTTCCTCGGCCTCGGCCTGCTGCTTCTGGCAATGGGTTCGATGTGGTACCGCGAGGGACGGTAGCGCGGCGCTCTTTTCCCTTCTCCCTTGTTGTGGGAGAAGGGAAAGCCCCCTGCTCTACTCCTCCGGCTCCGTCGTGAACATCAGCGGATAGCCCTTGGCCTTGCCGGCATCGGTGGCGCGCGTCGCCTTGGTCTCGGCGACATCCTTGGTGAACACGGCGACGACGCAGACGCCACGCCGATGCGCAGTGATCATCACCCGGTGCGCTTGGTCTTCGCTGAGTTTGAACTCGCCCTTCAGCACCGTCACCACGAATTCGCGCGGCGTGAAATCGTCGTTGATGAGGATGACCTTGTAGAGTTTTGGCCGTTCGACTTGCGGCTTGATCTGGGTACGCGGTTTTGTGGTAATTTCAGGCATCGGAACCGACAGTTTTGCGTAAGCGATGTGACCGCCATTCTGGCACCGGTGAAAACGGTCGTCCATTTTGATCGACGCGCGAAACCGGTGTCCGCCGACGCGGCCATTCATAATCATGTGGGAAAGTGTCGGTTGCCGTTCAACGGCCTTGGCGGCCGAACATGCGACGGCCGGGAATCTGCCGCACGGCCGCAGCGGGCGGTATATCGGACCGAAAACGGTTTCCGCCGGCATCCGCCCGGCGTTCCAGCCAGGTCGCGATCAGCCACGCGGCGACGCAGATCAACGTCGCGCCGGTCAGCACGACCAGCAGCCAGGTCTGTGCCGGCGTTATGTAGTCCCAGTTGGTGGAAATCGCCGGAGCGAACAGCGAAGGCTCGGTGCGTCCGCTGGCCGGATCGGGGACCGGGCTGGCGGTGAACAGGATAAGCACTCTGGCGAGGCCGGTGGCAACCAGACCGCCGATCACCATCGAGCGCAAAATGGACGAAAGCCGCTTCTTCATGCGGATTGTCCTACACGGCCGGCGTTGCAAACGGGTTAAGTGTCAGTCGAGGCGGAAGCTGCCGGTGCCAGACTTCGCCAAAGATCAGTTGAACCCATCGACCGCTGCATCGCCAATGTCAGGGCTTCAGCGGCTCGGACAGGAAGAAGGCCGCTCCAACCGAAACCAGCTGGAGCGGCCTTGGTCAACAGGCCGGCATTTTATGCCGGACCTTATCAGGTCTTCGGGGCGTCCTTCTTGACGGCCTTCTCAGCAGCCTTCTTGTGCTTCTTGACGGTCTTCTTGACGACCTTCTTCGGAGCAGCCTTGGCCGGAGCGGCAGTCGCCGGAGCGGTGGTCGTCGAAGCAGCCGGAGCAGCGGTCGTGGTGGCGGCGGCGTTGCCGAGAGCCGGCATCGCGAAAGCGAGAGCGACGGCGAGACCGGTTGCGGAGAGGATGGACTTTTTCATGGCTTCGTTTCCTTTTTATGCGGGTCAAGTTTCGGAGCGTTACTGAACCGGGTCGTTCGGCGTCACTCCAAGCAGCTTCAAAGCATTGGCGAGCATCCGGATGCCCTGTGCCTGTTTCTTGGCGGCGCAGTACCGGTTGCCCTTTCTCTGAAGTGCCTTTGCCGCGGTGACCTGCGTTGCCGTGGCATGGGTTTCGAGGGCTTCATCAAATTGGTGGCTGAGATTGGCGCACCGTTCGCTCCGGGTTGTGAGCGTCGCCTTTGCGTCCGATTGTCCGACAGCGGCAGTGACCAGGCAGAAGCCCAGCAACGCACCCAACAAACTGATCGACAACCTTGGCATCGGTTTATCCGTAAACCCGGAGACTAGCGTCGCAGCCGATGACCTGACCGCCACGAGATCAGTTATGCCTTTGAAATTTTTCAGGAGTTTTTCTGAACTGTAGAATTTTGTTTCTGGAGTGTGTCTGAGAAAGCCGGTGTGAACCCCATCATAGCCACTGGCCAACATATGGCCTGAATTCTATCGTGTGGGTTGCGACCGAAGGGCTTGGCAATCAAAGACAGAAGGGCTTGGCAACAATGACAGGGCTGCTGTGAAATCCGATGCACACATACTGATCGTCGACGACGACAAGGGCATCCGCGACCTGCTGCAGGAATTCTTCCAGAAGCGGGGCCTGCACACCTCGGTTGCCGCCGACGGCATCGAGATGGAGACCATCCTGCGGCGCGTCCAGGTGGACCTCATCGTCCTCGACGTGATGCTGCCCGGCAAAAGCGGGCTGGAGCTGTGCCGCGACCTGCGCGCCCAGTATTCGACGCCGATCATCATGCTGACCGCCGTCACCGAGACGACCGACCGCGTCGTCGGCCTGGAAATGGGCGCCGACGACTATGTGCCCAAGCCCTTCGACCCGCGCGAGCTTTTGGCGCGCATCCGGGCCGTGCTCAGGCGCAATGGCGCCGCCGAGCCGAAGCGCGCCACCACCAAGCAGATCTACCGCTTCGCCGGCTGGACGATGGACTGTGCCCGGCGCCGGCTGATCGCACCCGACGATGTCAGGGTCGAGCTGACCATGGCCGAATTCAACCTGCTGCAGACCTTCGTCAAGAGTGCGCAGCGTGTGCTGACCCGCGACCAGCTCATCGAACTGTCCGGCGGCGACAGCGACTATTCCTTCGACCGCAGCATCGACATCCTGGTCAGCCGGTTGCGGCGCAAGATGGAGGACGACCCGAAGACGCCCAAGCTGATCCTGACCGTACGCAGCGGCGGCTACCAGTTCCTGCCCGAGACGACCTCCGAATGAGACGTTTCCTGCCGCAGACCTTGCCTGTCTGGGTGCTGCTGATCGTCATTGCCGGCCTGCTGATCAGCCAGGTCGCGACCCTCTACATCGTCTCGCGCGACCGCGCTGCCGCCAACGACGTCGTCGACCTCTACCGGCTCAACGACCGTGCCTTCTCGCTGGTGCAGCTCATGCATGACGCCAGTCCGGACGAGCGCAAGGCGACGGCGACCGGCCTGTTCAACTCCACCTA
>NZ_RZRA01000606.1:0-3520 GCF_003998945.1 Mesorhizobium sp. M7A.F.Ca.CA.003.01.2.1
ACCTGTGGCAGGTCCGGTTGCAAGGCGGCTATTGCACGGACGGGCGCGAGACTGCGAGGCTGATGCAGCGGAGCAAGCGGCGTAAGTTTGTCGATGGCGTCGATGATGTCTGGGGTCAGACGGACAGGTTCGATGAACTCGCTTCCGCCATGCACGATGCGATGGCCGGCGCAGATCAGGTTTCTTTCCCCAATTTCGCCCTGCACCCAATTCAGCATCTCGCCTATGGCCGCGTCATGCCGCTTGTCGGCGGTGAGCGGCCGATCGCACTGCCCCGTTCCGTCGGCCGCTTTTGCGCGCAGTGTGGGTTTGTCGCCCAGGTCCAGCGTGCCGCGTGAAACGAGTTGCATATCCCGTGATGAGACAAGATCGTAAAGCGCAAACTTGATGCTGGACGAGCCGGCATTCAGCGCCAGGATCGACCGACGCATCATTGGCGCCCCTTTGTCGCGGCTTTGTCGGGCCAGCTCCATTTCTGGATTTCGGGCATGTCTTCGCCGTGCTCGCGCACATAGGCCTTGTGCTTCGCCAACCTGCCGTGGAGTTCGCCGGCAAGCCCTTCGGCCCTTTCGGCCAGTCCCGGCACGCGTTCGATGGCGGCGAGCGCGAGATGGTAGCGGTCGAGTTCATTGAGCACCACCATGTCGAATGGCGTCGTCGTGGTGCCCTCCTCGCGGAAGCCATGCACATGCATGTTGTCATGGTTGGCGCGGCGGTATGTCAGGCGATGAATGAGATAGGGATAGCCGTGATAGGCGAAGATGACGGGCCGTGTTTTCGTGAACAACGCGTCGAAGTCCCCGTCGGGCAGGCCGTGCGGATGCTCCGTGTTCGACTGCAATGTCATCAGATCGACAACATTGACGACGCGGATTTTCAGGTCGGGGATCGCGGAGCGCAGAATGTCTGTCGCGGCCAGTGTTTCCAGGGTCGGCACATCGCCGGCGCAGGCCATGACCACATCGGGCTCCTCGTGCTGAGCAACCGTGCCGGCCCATTCCCAGATGCCCGCTCCAGCTTTGCAATGCGCTCCGGCTTCTTCAATGGACAGCCATTGCGGTCCCGGCTGCTTGCCGGCGGTGATGACATTGATGCGGTTATAGGTTCTCAGGCAATGATCGGTGATCCACAACAGGGTGTTGGCGTCCGGCGGGAAATAGAGCCTTACCGTGTCGGCCTTCTTGTTGGCGACCAGATCGGCAAAGCCCGGATCCTGATGGCTGAAACCATTGTGATCCTGCCGCCAGACATGCGAGGTCAAAAGGTAATTGAGCGAGGCGATCGGCTTGCGCCAAGCGAGCTCGCCGGAGGTCTTCAGCCATTTGGCATGCTGGTTGACCATCGAATCGACGATATGAATGAAGGCCTCATAGCATGAAAACAGGCCATGGCGGCCGGTGAGCAGATAGCCTTCAAGCCAGCCCTGGCAGAGATGCTCGCTCAGCACTTCCATGACGCGACCATCACGGGAAAGATGGACGTCATAGGGCTCGATGCGCTCCATCCAGATCCGATCGGTGACCTCGAACACGTCGTCGAGGCGGTTGGAGGATGTCTCGTCCGGCCCCATCAGGCGGAAGTTTCGCGCCTCGGCATTGAGGCGGAACACCTCGCGAAGATAGCTTCCGCAAATCCGCGTCGCCTCGGCAATGACGCCACCTGGACGCGGCACTTCCAGGGCCAGGCTTTTCCAATCTGGAAGCATCAGATCGCGCTTCAGCAGGCCGCCATTTGCGTACGGGCTTGCGCCCATGCGCCTTGTCCCTGTCGGGGCAAGTGCCGCAAGCTCCGGCAACAGGTGCCCGCTTTCGTCGAACAGCTCTCCCGGTTCGTAGCTTCGCATCCAGTTTTCGAGGATCTTGCGGTGCTCCTCATTCCCTCGAGCGTTCGATACCGGCACTTGATGCGAGCGCCAGAAACCCTCGACTTTTTCGCCATCGACTTCCTTCGGCCCGGTCCATCCCTTGGGGCTGCGCAGCACGATCATCGGCCATTTCGGGCGTTGACCATGCCATCCCGGAGCCCGTGCCTGCTCCTGAATGGAACGGATGCGATCGAGCACCGTGTCGAGCGTCGCGGCCATGGACCGGTGCATGGCAAGCGGCTCGTGGCCTTCGACGAAGAACGGTTCGTAGCCATAGCCGGCGAAAAGGTCTCGCAATTCCTGATCGTCCATGCGGCCGAGGATCGTCGGATTGGCGATCTTGTAGCCGTTGAGATGCAGGATCGGCAGGACGGCGCCGTCCGACGCTGGGTTCAGGAACTTGTTGGAATGCCATGCCGCCGCCAGCGGACCGGTCTCGGCTTCGCCGTCACCAACGACGCAGGCAACCACCAGACCCGGATTGTCGAAGGCCGCACCGAAGGCATGAACCAATGCATATCCCAATTCGCCGCCCTCATGGATGGAGCCTGGCGTCTCGGGCGCGGCATGGCTTGGCACGCCACCGGGAAAGGAAAACTGCCGGAACAGTTTCCTGAGGCCGTCTTCGCCCTGCCCGATATCGGGATAGATCTCGCTATAGGTGCCCTCGAGCCATGTGTTGGCGACCATTGCGGGACCGCCATGGCCCGGGCCGCAGATAAACAGAACATCGAAGTCGCGTTCGCGGATAACGCGGTTCAGATGCAGGTAGAGAAAATTCAGGCCCGGCGTCGTGCCCCAATGGCCAAGCAACCGAGGCTTGACGTGCTCGGCCTTCAACGGTTCGCGCAACAGCGGATTGTCGAGCAGATAGATCTGGCCGACCGAGATGTAATTCGCGGCGCGCCAGTAACGGTCCATGAGGTCGATCCGTTCGTGGCCGATAGCCTGCGGCGTCGCGGCAGCCTTGTCGTTCATCGACATCTCCAGCTTTCGGTTCGCTGGTGATAACTGGGGCATCTTTGCGCTTGAGCAACCCCCGACTGCCGCCGTCCGGGACAGTGTCGCGACCCGAGCGGCCAAGAGACCGGTCGCTATCCCGGTGGAGCGAGCGGCTCTGTCCGCAAATAGGCGGGAACCTTGAAGTCCTCCAGCGGTTAGAAACTGGAATCGCGAAGGCCAGGTTCAAGGCAGCTACCGCGAAGGACAACCTCGAAGCGTTGCACCAAAGGGAGCTAAAAAATGCTCGATCTTCCTCGTGCCCGTGATCGAATGGTCAATATCCACGTCGGCCGGCGTGGCATCCATGACCGTGAAATTCTGCAGGCGATGCGCGAAGTTCCACGCGAGGCCTTCGTAGAACCCGGTTTCGAGGAATTTGCTTATGAAGACACGCCGCTGCCGATCGCCGACGGCCAGACCATATCGCAACCCTACATCGTCGCATTCATGATCGAAATGGCGGACGTCAAACCGGGTGACCACGTGCTCGAAATCGGCACCGGCTCGGGTTACGCCGCCGCGGTGATGAGCCGGATCGTCGAACAGGTCTACACCATAGAGCGTCATCCCGGTTTGGCAGAAACGGCGAAACGGCGGTTTGAAAAACTCGGCTATCGAAACATCGAGGTCCGGACAGGCGATGGCACCAAGGGC
>NZ_RZRA01000607.1:0-3517 GCF_003998945.1 Mesorhizobium sp. M7A.F.Ca.CA.003.01.2.1
GAAATGTCGCGCAGATGAAGCACGAGGTCGGCCTCGACCACCTCTTCCAGGGTGGCGCGGAAAGCCGCGATCAGATGTGTCGGCAGGTCCGAAATGAAGCCGACCGTGTCGGAGAGGATGATCGGCGTGCCATGTGGCAGGCGCACGCGGCGCAGCGTCGGGTCGAGCGTGGCGAACAGCATGTCCTGTGCCAGCACATCCGCCCCGGTCAGCCGGTTGAACAGCGTCGACTTGCCGGCATTGGTGTAGCCGACGATCGCCACCACCGGGAACGGCACCTTCCTGCGCTTGGCGCGGTGCAGGTCGCGCGTGCGCCGCACCGTTTCCAGCTCCTGCTTCAGCTTGATGATCTTTTCCTGCAACTGCCGCCGGTCGGATTCGATCTGTGTTTCGCCGGGGCCCCCAAGGAATCCGGCGCCGCCGCGCTGACGCTCCAAATGGGTCCAGCTACGCACGAGGCGGCCCTTCTGGTAGTTGAGATGGGCGAGCTCGACCTGCAGCGTGCCTTCCTTGGTGCGTGCACGCTCGCCGAATATCTCGAGGATCAGCCCGGTGCGGTCCAGCACCTTGGCGTTCAGCTCTTTCTCGAGATTGCGTTGCTGCACAGGGGTCAGCGGATGGTCGACGACGACCACTTCCGCATGTCCCTCTTTGACGATTTCCGCGAACTCGGCGACCTTGCCGCTGCCGAGCAGCGTCGCCGGGCGCGGATCGTTGACGGTCACCACCGCGGTGTGAATCAGATCAAGGTTGATGGCGCGGGCAAGGCCAACGGCCTCGTCGTGACGCGCATCAGCCGAACGCATCAGCCGCGGGCGGTTGGTCTCGTCGTCGTTGCGCTGGTGGCGGGTAAGGACGGGCACAATGACCACGGCCCGGGTCGGGCCCTTGGCCTCAGTCCTGGGGTGATGCGCTGGTTTCCCGCGAACGGTGGCGTCCGCGTCTTTCTCACGTGCCAATCAGGCGCCCTGGCTTTCCTCGCCATCGAACATCTGAACCGGCTGGCTCGGCATGATCGTGGAAATGGCGTGCTTGTAGACGAGCTGGGAGTGACCATCGCGGCGCAGCAGGACACAGAAATTGTCGAACGAAGTGACCACGCCGGTCAGCTTCACGCCGTTGATGAGGAAGATGGTGAGCGGGTTCTTGCTCTTGCGAACTGAATTCAGGAACAGGTCCTGAAGGTTTTGCGATCGTTCCGCCATTGTTCTTGTCTTTCGCCGATCCCCTTCGGTTTGCAAGCCAATGCGCCAAATTAACGGGCGCATGTCAAGCTCGCAAACACCGTCTTGTCGTCAGTAACGACAAGCAGAACGAGATATATTGATGTTCATTCCACCTGTGCGGTTATCAGGCTGGACTTTTTTCCGCAATGTCAAAAAAGGCTTGCCGCAACGAAAGTGTTATTGAGCCGGGGTGCCCATTGGCGACCGTGTCGCCATCGATGGTCACCACCGGCATGGCGATCGTCGTTGCGGAACTGATGAACGCCTCGCGTGCCGTCTTGGCCTCGGCGACGGAAAAGCCGCGCTCCTCGATCTTCAGGCCAAGCTTGGCCGCCACTTCGAACATGGTCGTGCGGGTGATGCCGCGCAGGATGCCATGCTCGGCCGGCCTGGTGACCAGAACGCCGTCCCTGGTGACGATCCAGGCGTTGGACGAGCCGCCTTCCTTGACGTTACCTTCGGTGTCGACGAACCAGGCTTCCTGCGCACCGGCTTCCTTTGCCTTCTGCTTGGCCAAGACATTGGGCAGCAGCCCGACAGTCTTGATGTCGACCCTGTCCCAGCGGTTCTCCGGCACGGTGATGACGGCGATGCCTGTCTCGGCTCGCTTTGCACCAGCGGCAGGATCGGCCTTCCTGGCGGTTACCACCAGCGAAGGCTTGGTGTCGGCGGAAGGGAAGACGAAGTCGCGGCTGGCCACGCCGCGCGTCACCTGCACGTAGACCAGGCCATTGGCGACGTGGTTGCGATTGACCACCTCACGCAGAATGAGCGGCAGCACGTGAGAGGTGACCGGCCAGGCGATCGACAATTCGGTCAGCGAACGGTTCAGCCGGGCCAGGTGGCGCGGCATGTCGACGATGAAGCCACGCGCCACTTCGCAGACCTCATAGACACCGTCGGCAAACTGATAGCCGCGATCCTCGATATGCACGGCAGCGTCGGCGTGCGTGACATAGCGCCCGTTGACATAGGCAATGCGCGGCATTGGCGACCCCTCAGAAATTCTCGGGCTTTCTTATGCGATTCCACCGCGGGCGTAACCGGCAAATGGTTGGACCACGCGCGGCTGGTCGGACGTCGCGCTTAGACGCCCAGGGACTTCAGCTTGCGATGCAGAGCGGAGCGCTCCATGCCGATGAACTCGGCGGTTTTCGAGATGTTGCCGCCGAACCGGTTGATCTGGGCGATCAGGTAATCCTTCTCGAACTGCTCACGCGCTTCGCGGAGCGGCAGCGCCATGATGTGTTGGTCGGATTGATTCGGGGTGCGCGGCATGACATCGCCGATCTCGGCCGGCAACAGATCAGCGGTGATCGGCGCATCGACGTCGTCGCCGCGCGCCAGGATCATCAGGCGCTCGACATTATTGCGCAGCTGGCGAACGTTGCCCGGCCAGTTGTGCGCCTGCAGCACGGCCAGCGCGTCGTCGCCGATGCGGCGCGGCTTGATGCCGGCCTGGCGGGCGATCTGCTTCATGAAATTGTCGACGAGGTAGGGAATATCCTCGCGCCGCTCGGCCAATCCCGGCACGATGACCGGAACCACCGCGAGGCGATGGTAAAGATCCTCGCGGAAACGCCCGTCGGCGATCATCGCTTCGAGGTTCTGCGACGTGGAAGAGATGATGCGGACATCGACCTTGACCCGCTTGGTTCCCCCTACCCGCTCGAACTGCTGCTCGACCAGCACGCGCAGGATCTTGTTCTGCGTCTCGCGCGGCATGTCGGCCACCTCGTCGATGTAGAGGATGCCGCGATGGGCCTCCTCGAGCGCGCCGACCTTGCGCTCGACGCCATTCGATTCGGTGCCGAACAGTTCGATCTCCATACGCTCGGGCGTGATGTTGGCGGCGCTCAGCGTCACGAAAGGCGCGCCCTTGCGCGCCGACAGCGTGTGGATGGCGCGCGCGGCCAGTTCCTTGCCCGAGCCAGACGGGCCGATGATCATCACGCGGCTGTTGGTCGGCGCGACGCGTTCGATGGTCTGACGCAACTGGCTCATCGCCGACGACATGCCGATCAGATCGAAGGTTTCACCGCTGCGCAGCTTGAGGTCGGAAACCTCGCGCCGCAATTTCGAGGTCTCGAGCGCACGTTCGGCAATAAGGATCAGCCTGTCGGCCTTGAACGGTTTTTCGATGAAGTCATAGGCGCCGCGACGGATGGCGGAGACCGCCGTTTCGATGTTGCCGTGGCCGGAAATCATCACCACCGGCAAGGTCGGATGCATCGTCTTGATCTCGTCGAGCAGCGCCAGCCCGTCGAGACGCGAGCCCTGCAGCCAGATGT
>NZ_RZRA01000608.1:0-3413 GCF_003998945.1 Mesorhizobium sp. M7A.F.Ca.CA.003.01.2.1
GTGGTGGATCGCATCGCCGGCGACATCGCCGAGGCGCGTGCATTGGGCATCGAGGTCGGTGTCGTCATCGGCGGCGGCAACATCTTTCGCGGCGTGGCCGTTGCCTCCAAGGGCGGCGACCGTGACACCGGCGACCACATGGGCATGCTTGCCACGGTGATCAACTCGCTGGCGCTGCGCACGTCGTTGAACAAGATCGGCGTCGACGCCGTGGTGCTTTCGGCGATCGCCATGCCCGAACTTTGCGAGAGCTTTTCGCAGCGCCAGGCGACTGCCTACATGAACCAGGGCAAGGTGGTGATCTTCGCCGGCGGCACCGGTAATCCGTTCTTCACCACTGATTCGGCCGCCGCCCTCCGCGCGGCTGAAATCGGCGCCGACGCACTGTTCAAGGGCACTCAGGTCGACGGCGTCTACTCGGCGGACCCGAAGAAGGACCCGAATGCGACGCGTTTCGAGCGCATCAGCCATGGCGAAGTCATAAATCGCGGCCTTTCCATCATGGATACTGCAGCGATTGCACTTGCGCGCGAAAACAACATTCCGATAATCGTCTATTCGATCCACGAAAAAGGTGGTTTCGGCGATATTCTGAGGGGCGGCGGCCGCTGCACGGTCGTCGCGGACGATTGATCGGCGGCCAGGCTCGAAGGGAAACCGGTTTTCGAAGGTCCGATTCGAAGACGGAGCAGTGAGCCCGCATTAGACGGGTCGAGGAGATAAAGATGAGTGGTGAGTACGACGATCTCAAGCGGCGCATGGATGGGGCCATCGCCGCGTTCAAGCATGATCTGGCTTCGCTGCGGACCGGTCGCGCCTCCAGCAATCTGCTTGATGCGATCCAGGTGCAGGCCTATGGCACCACCATGCCGATCAACCAGGTCGCCAACGTCTCGGTGCCGGAGCCGCGCATGATCTCGGTATCGGTATGGGACAAGTCGATGGTCGGCGCGGTCGACCGCGCGATCCGCGAATCCAATCTGGGTTTCAACCCGATCGTGGACGGCACCAACCTCAGGATTCCGCTTCCCGAACTCAACGAACAGCGACGCAAGGAACTGGTCAAGATCTCGCACACCTACGCCGAGAACGCCCGGGTCGCCGCGCGCCATGTGCGCCGCGACGGCATGGACTTCCTGAAGAAGGCGGAGAAGGACGGCGACATCAGCGAGGACGATCAGCGCAAGCGCTCGGACCAGGTTCAGAAACTTACCGACGAGACGATCAGCACCATCGACCACCTGCTTTCCGATAAGGAAGCTGAAATCATGCAGGTTTAGGGTCTTGGCCTCCGGCTGACCCGAAAGCGAGAACATGGCAACGCCCGCGCATGTCGCGATCATCATGGACGGAAACGGACGCTGGGCCAAGGCGCGCGGCTTGCCTCGTCTTGCGGGCCATCGTGCCGGCGTCGAGGCGCTGCGCAAGACGGTGCGCGCAGCACCCGGACTCGGCATCTCCTACCTGACCGTCTACGCTTTCTCGTCGGAGAACTGGTCGCGGCCGAAATCCGAGGTCAGCGACCTGATGGGCCTTCTGAAAATGTTCATCCGCCGTGACCTTGCCGAACTGCACCAGAGCGGTGTGCGGGTTAGAATCATCGGCGACCGGGCAGGGCTGCAGCCCGATATCAGGGGACTGCTCGACGAGGCCGAAACGCTGACTGCCGCAAATGAATCTCTGACGCTGGTGATCGCCTTCAACTATGGCGGACGCGACGAGATCGTTCGCACGGCGCAAAAGCTCGCTTTGGCCGTGGCGCGTGGCGAACTCGACGCCGAGGCGATATCTGCCGAAAGCTTTGCCGTTGCGCTTGATACGCAAGGCATTCCCGACCCGGAACTGGTCATTCGCACCAGCGGCGAGCTTCGGCTGTCGAATTTCCTCCTGTGGCAGGCCGCCTATAGCGAGCTTGTCTTCCTGCCTTGCTACTGGCCCGACTTCAGCCGCGAACACCTTGCCGAGGCCTTGCGTGAGTTTGCTGGCCGCGAACGCCGTTTCGGCGGACTTGGAGGCCAGGACGTCGCTTCGCGACCGGCCGCGGGATGAGCAATCTCCAGCTGCGTGTCGTTTCGGCGATCGTGCTCGCCATCATCACTCTCGGTCTGACCTGGATCGGCGGTCTGCCGTTCCGGCTGCTGTGCGCCGTGATATCGGCGGCGATCTTCTATGAATGGACCCGCATGTCGCGCCCGACCGGGGTCACGGGCCTGGGTTTCCTGCCGGAAGCATTGCTGGTCGTCTTCGTTGGCGCCTTGATCGGCGGCCTGGCCGCCTCCTGGCTGCTACCGCTTGTGGCGGCCATTGTTGCCGAAACGGCGATAGCCGCCTCGCTTCGCAAGACCGGACAATGGGATGCGAGCGGCCTCGCCTATGCCGCGGTTTCAGGCCTGTCGCTCGCCTTGCTGCGCGATGGCGATCGTTCGGGCCTCATTGCCATCCTGTTCCTGTTTGCGGTCGTCTGGGCCACCGATATCCTTGCCTATTTCGTTGGCCGTGCCGTTGGGGGGCCGAAACTGGCGCCCTCTATCTCGCCCGGCAAGACGCGCAGCGGCGCGCTCGGCGGTGCGCTCGGCGGCGTCGTCGCCGGGCTGGTCCTCGCCGTAGCTGCCGGTGTCGGCAATCTGGCATTGCTCGGCCTGGTGGCGCTCGTGCTGTCGATTGTCTCGCAGGCAGGCGACCTGTTTGAATCCTGGGTCAAGCGCCGCCATGGCCGCAAGGACTCAGGCGCGCTCATCCCGGGCCATGGCGGCGTCATGGATCGTGTCGATGGGCTTGTCGCAGCCGCATTCGCCCTATACGTCATCGGCTGGATTTCGGCGAACGCCGATCATCCGGCGCAGGGTCTGTTTCCCGTTTGAGTGGTGTCATTTCAGGTCCTTTGCGCGATGCGCCTTGGATTCGCCCGGATTGGTGTCACAGTCACGGCGCAGTCTGCGCCGTGGAAGAATTTGAGGGTTTGTCTTGAACGAGATTCTTCACGCGCTTTTCAGCACACAAGGCTTTGTCCTCGGCACGCTGGTGCCATTCCTCTTCGTGCTGACCGTGGTCGTGTTCGTCCACGAAATGGGCCATTACCTTGTCGGGCGCTGGTGCGGCATCGGCGTCAGGGCCTTCTCGATCGGCTTCGGCCCGGAACTCTTCGGCTTCAACGACAGCCACGGCACGCGCTGGAAACTGTGTGCGATACCGCTTGGCGGCTATGTCAAATTCGTCGGCGACATGAACG
Source organism: Mesorhizobium sp. M7A.F.Ca.CA.003.01.2.1 (assembly GCF_003998945.1). Taxonomy (NCBI): domain Bacteria; kingdom Pseudomonadati; phylum Pseudomonadota; class Alphaproteobacteria; order Hyphomicrobiales; family Phyllobacteriaceae; genus Mesorhizobium; species Mesorhizobium sp. M7A.F.Ca.CA.003.01.2.1. Next base: position 3,230 of record NZ_RZRA01000608.1, read on the forward strand.
CCACATCGAGCCAGCCCACGTCGGAAGAAATTGAAACGCTGACCGAGGAAGAGCGCAAGGTCGCCTTCCACACGCAGCCGATCTGGAAGCGCGCGGCAACGGTGGTGGCCGGACCATTGTTCAATTTCCTGCTGACGATCGTCGTCTTTTCCGTGCTGTTCACCGCCTATGGCCGCTATGTCGC
>NZ_RZRA01000609.1:0-3500 GCF_003998945.1 Mesorhizobium sp. M7A.F.Ca.CA.003.01.2.1
GCCTGGATCCAGCCATTTCGAACGAACGGCACCGCCAGATTCTCGTCGCGGATCAGCTCGAACACCGCGTTGGCGGTCGACGCCGCGAAATTGACAAGCGCCTCGCCGCGCTCCGGGCCAAAATGCTCCAGCAACCATTCCGGATCGTATTTCAGGCCGGGAATGACCTGGCCGCCATTCAAGCCTGATGCGCCCTGGCCGATCTCGCCGGCGTCCAGCACCTGCACCGACAGGCCAAGCCGGGCGGCATGCAAGGCAGTCGACAAGCCCATGATGCCACCGCCAATGATGGCGAGATCGACCCGTTCGCCATTGGGAAGCGATTGAAACGTGGAAGCTGCCTGCGGCCTGCGCCAGATGGGATCGGAGAATGCTGTCGCCAAGGGTCACCTGAATGCGCTGCGATTGGTGAAAATCCTAGTCAGAATTTCACAATTTTGAAAGAGCACCATGGCTTTCGCCTGTGGACTGCCGCCGAGACGACCGGAGACCCAGAGTTCCGATCGCCTGCGACGGGATAGACCTTTGACGGGAATCCGGTGAAAGTGCCACGCCGATCCGGCTAGCCCACATTGTCGATCACTTCACCACATTGCCGATCACTAAGAGGACAGAGCGCCATGACGAACCCGACCCACCTGCCCAGCGAGGGCCTTTTTGTCGGACGCGCCAGAAGCAGCGGTGCTGCATACCCGCTGGTCGTCACGGTTCGCGATGGCACGGTCTTCGACATCACCTCGCGTACGGCACCGACCATGCGCGACCTTTGCGAGATGGCCGACCCGGCTGGGCATGTCCGCTCGGCCGAAGGCAGACCGATCGGTTCGCTCGATGACATCGCCGCCAACAGTTTTGAAACCGGGCGCGATCCAGCAAAACCCTACCTGCTCTCCCCGGTCGACCTGCAGGCGGTCAAGGCATCGGGCGTCACCTTCGTCGTCAGCCTGCTGGAACGGGTGATCGAGGAACAGGCGCGTGGTTCGGCTGAAAAAGCCGATGCCATCCGCGCCGACATTGCCGGACTGATCGGCCACGACCTGTCGAAGCTGAAGCCCGGTTCGCCCGAAGCGATGGAGATCAAGGCCAAGCTGATTTCGCGCGGCGCCTGGTCGCAATATCTGGAAGTGGGCATCGGCCCCGATGCCGAGATCTTCACCAAGTGCCAGCCGATGGCCTCGGTGGGCTTCGGCGCCGATGTCGGGCTGCACCCGGTGTCGACCTGGAACAATCCGGAACCCGAGATCGCCATGATCGCCGCCTCCAGCGGCAGGATCGTCGGCGCCACTATCGGCAACGACGTCAATCTGCGCGACGTCGAAGGGCGTTCGGCGCTGCTGCTCGGCAAGGCCAAGGATAACAATGCCTCGGCCTCACTTGGCCCCTTCATCCGCCTGTTCGACGAGAAATTCTCCATCGATGACGTCAAGCGTGCCGTCGTGCGCCTGAAAGTCGAGGGCGAGGACGGGTTCTCGCTGGAGGGCGCAAGCTCGATGGCCGAGATCAGCCGCTCGCCGGAGGAACTGGTCGCCGCGGCCATGGGGCCGCACCACCAGTATCCGGACGGGCTGGCGCTCTATCTCGGCACCATGTTCGTTCCGTCCAAGGATCGCGGCGAGAAGGGCAAGGGTTTTACCCACAAGGTCGGCGACATCGTCACCATCTCGTCGGAAAAATTCGGCGCGCTGGTCAACCGCGTGCAGCTGTCGCCAGACTGCCCGCACTGGACCTACGGCGCCAGCCATCTGATGCGGGAGCTGGCGAAGGCCGATCTTATTTAGCCAAGCCTTGGCCCAGGGCCACCATCAACGCAATGTTGGCGCCTTATTACTCGTGACCTCGTCGGACTGGAATCCAATGACGATACTTGATGTTCGCCGGCACACCATGAGGCGCAAGCCTGGCGCGCACCTTTCTCGAGAAGGAATCGAACTAGCGCGGTTTGTAGCCCAAGGGGCTGACTCTTATGAACTTGTTGTCACAAGCGAAATTCCACGGGCAATCGAAACCGCAATTGCGATGGGTTTCGAAGTAAATGAGTTGATTGCCGAACTTGGAATTCTTCCCAAAAATATACTCGAAACGATCTCGTGGCCGAGCCCGTTGGCGGAGGTAGAACGTGTACTCCGATCGGACGTAGACTGCATTGCATTTGCTAACACCCAAGTGCGACTGTGGACGAGCATAGCTGCCCGAGTTCCCAACGAAGCGACGGGCTTATTGGTGACGCACGGTGGGATCATCGATCTCGGCGTTGTCGCGTTCCTGATGGCCAGCAAACGTCCTATCGAGGGAGAAGCCATCGGATACTGCGAGGGGCTCCGACTAGAGTTCACCAGCGGAAGACTCACCAATGCCGAAATGCTGCGAGTGCCCGAGCATCTGCATTTGTCGGATACCTAACGGAACAAATCGCCTTGCTCGCCTGGCGGCCGATCGGCTGTGGAGCAACCTGCGCGCCGACCATGACGAGGACTATCTGCTCGGCTAGCCTCGACACCAATTATCCGACAGTCGGAAAATCACCTCAACTGATGCAATCTGATGGGACGGCTGATGACGCCCCGTCAGGCGCCCACTACACCTGCAGATGGAGGCCTGGCAGATGGAGGCTTGCCATCCGTCGAAAAAGGGGATGCTCTGACGCATCCGATCGGCGCTGGCAAAAGACGCAAAACAAGGGACGGATTTTGAACTGACGATCTACAAACGGGAGGAAATCAAATGCTGACACGGCTAAGACGCGTTCTATACGGCCTGTTGGTGGCGCTGATGGTGGTACCAGCAGCGGCACAGGCCAAGACGTTCTACTGGATTTCGCATGGCGGTCCGGCCGATCCGGTCTGGACCTACTTCCTGGCCGGCGCCAAGCAGTGGGCCAAGGACACCGGCAACACGGTCAACACCTCGTTCCACAACGGCGATGTCGCCTCGCAGCAGGAAGCGGTTCGCGCCGCCCTCTCCGCCAAGGCCGATGGCATCGTCACCACGAGCCCCGATCCGGGCAGCCTGATCGAGATCGTCAAGGAAGCGCGTGCGGCGAAAGTGCCGATCATCAATTTCAACACGCCTGATCCGAAAGCCGATTTCAACGCCTATGTCGGCGGCGACAATGTCACCTTCGGCAAGCATTGGGCACAGTATCTGGTCGACAAGGGCCTGGTGAAGAAGGGCGACTTCGTCTGGATGCCGGTCGAAATCCCCGGCGCCACCTATGGCGTGCAGGAAGAGGAAGGCATCAAGAGCGTCTTCGAGCCGCTCGGCATCACGTATGAAATCACGGAAGCGACGCTTGATCAGGCTGAAGTGATCAACCGCATGGTCGACTACCTCACGGCGAACAAGGCCAAGGTCAAGGCGATCATCGGCCTAGGCGACCTCGTCACCGGCTCGATCAAGCGGGTGTTCGACCAGGTCGGCATCAAGCCGGGCGAAATCCCGGTCGTCGGCTGGGGCAATTCGCTCGACACCACCCAGGAAGTGCTGAACGGCTATGTCAATGC
>NZ_RZRA01000060.1:0-10629 GCF_003998945.1 Mesorhizobium sp. M7A.F.Ca.CA.003.01.2.1
GGCGAGCCTCTGCCTGAGCGCGAGATGGTCCCGCAGGCCGACGCGAAAATCAGCGCCGGTTGCATGAATGAGCGCCTCGGCCTGCGGGACCATCTCGCGCTCAGGCAGAGGCTCGCCGGCGGCGTAAAGATGTTCGGGCAGATTATCGCACTGCGCGACATTGAAGACGGTGAAGCGCTTCAGGAAGGGCACCGCCTGCGGTTCGTCGCCATCGGTGTCGGCGCGTTGCTTTTCGTTCTTGGGAACAAAGCGGTCAGCGTGAACGATGGTGGTGCCGTGCTCGCCCTTCCTGACATTGCCGCCAAGCGAAAGCGCCTGCCGGAAGGTGAGCCAGTTCTGGCTGGGGAAACCGCGCTCGATGACCGCGCCCCACAGGATCAGGATATTGATGCCGGAATATCGGCGCTGGGTGGCCGCATTCCGCGGCAGGCCGAGGCCTGTCCTTGCCCTGCCCCACGGCTTGACCCATGGCACGGTGCCGCGCTCCAGTTCGGCAATGATGCGGTCGGTGATTTCCTGATAAAGGCTGGCGCCGGTGCGCCCGCCGCTGTCTGCGCCAGCCTGTCGGCTGCCGCAACGTTTGTTGTTTGCACGCATCGTGATGTCCTCCGCTCTACAATCGCGCGCCCTCCCCGGAAGCGGGGTGGGCGGCAAAAGCGACCGGAAAGGCCCGCCGTCGGAGGCGGACTGCATCAGCAGGACCGGAACGGAGTGGAGGACCCGAAAGCGACAAGCGAAGGGTTGCGGGACGCCGCGGCGGGCCTAGAAGGGAGTGCTGCCCACCCTGCGCCAGGGGGAAGGCCACAATAGAAAGACGCCGGCCGACAGGCCGGCGACCGTCAGCAGCCGAAGGCTGCCCCGCGCCAGGGGGCGATGCCGCAGGGCCAAGACCGCCTGAGCTTGCCGAAGAAAAGCGGGCTCGGTTCACGAGCACCCGGCCAGCGACTTCAGGCGCGGGCGCTCAGGATTGTTGTTGGCGCCCACGGCAGCTGGATGACCGCAACAAGATTACGAGGAGCGACAGCAAAGCCAGCTGCCACAAACGGCACGCTCCGGCAACAACAGCGTGGCCGGTCTACAGATGCTGCCCCGCACGAGAGCCAGCACGCTTTGAGCGCGCATCGGCGATGCAAGCGTTGCAAGCTGGCCATGTCCACAAGGTCGGCGACCACTATATCGCCGACCACCAACGCGGGCGTACCGTCTAAGTGCAGACCTTTCGCGAGTGCGCGGACGCGCGCATTTCATCTGCGATGGCCGGATCTTGCATTCCCGCTTGAGCTGCTCAACGTCAAGGCCTACACGCGCTGCGATCTTGAGAGTGACCCTTCAACTGGGGGAAATCATAAGGGCGCGGTGGAATTCGTCGAACTTTCCCTGTTTTCTCGAGGCGAGTGCGGCGAAGGCTGGGAATTGGGAATCCGGTCCCAGGACCGGGAACTGTTTGATCACAAGCTTCAGATTGGGCTCATGCTTGAAGGCTTTTTGGTAGTTGATATCAGCCAGTCTGCAATGCGGACAGTTGTGGTAGTCATTGAATATGACCAGAACGGCATCGCCTTGCGGGTTGCCGGCGATTGGCGAAGGAGATCGTTGTCGAATGCGCCGCTCCACTTTTGCCTGTCGGTCGACCACGCCTGCCGGTGCAGGTTCGCGCTATATTGGCTCGCCAGCAAGGCGAGGAGTAAAAGAAGAGCTGCGACAGTGATGGCAGTCGGCTTAGACATGAGTCTCCAATCCATGGACGGCGTGGCAGCAACGGCCGCCTTTTTGGTGTAAAATGGGTCAGTTTTGATCGTGCCCCGCAGTTGCTACAGGCGCACAGGTGCCGGTGCGATCTGGCGGTTTCTCAAATACGGCTTTGCGCCATCGGGTCCACCCCAATAGCTGAGCGTCGTTCGCACGGGGAATTGTGTTCACCACGCCGGGCGACTTGACCGTCCACCGCCAGAGCGCTGAACGGTCCGCTAGTGAGGCGCTCCCCGAATCGTCGTTTATCCCGCTCGCCCCGGACCGGGTGACAGCCAGCGTTGCCGCTACGCTGCGGAGAAAAACCGTCAGCGCGTGGCATTCGGACATAAGCTGATCGACGCCAAGAATAAGCCCCACGGAGGTGACCGGTGCGGCCGGAACAAGAAAGAGCGTTGCAGCCATTGTGACGAGGCCTGCACCGGTAATGCGGGTTGTTCCGTTCGAAGGGAACAATGCGACAAACAGCATGAGGATCCGGCAGCCGATCGGGAGATCAGTTTTCGTCGCTTGGGCGATGAAAAGGGCGGCGAGCATCATATTCGTGCCGTCCAGATTGAATGGAATGAGACCCACGACCGAATGCGTGGCGCCGGCCTTTTCCATCTTCTCCATGAGCGAGGCCAGCGCGGCCTCTGAGGAGGACATTGCGAGCAGCAGCTCGTCCTTGATGTATCGGACGAGAGAGAAGAGCGAGCGGCCGTTGTAGCGGCAGACCGCGCCGAACAGGATCGAGAGGAACAGGACCGAGAGGAACAAGACTTGCAGGATGTCGCCTTCCGCGAAGGCACTGGCAATCGTTGACGGGATGATGTTCATCAGGAAGCTGGTCACGGACTGCTCGTGAGCCGTGGCCACATAGCCCTTAACGGCTTCGACATCGAGCGAGGCCGGATCGATGTTGAGGCCGGCGCCAGGCTGAACGATATTCGCGACAATCAGCCCGACAAGGAGTGCTAGCGTCGAGAAGGTAAGGAAATAAACCATCGCCTTGGCGGCAACTCGGCCGACCTTCTGCAGATCGCTCATGCCGGCAATGCCGGTCGCCATTGTCAGGAAGATGACAGGTACGGTGATTATCTTGACGACATCGACGAAGGCATCGCAGAGCGGCTTCAGGCTGTGGCCGGTCTCCAAATGGAAATAGCCGATTGCGGCACCCAGGATTATGGCGGCAAGTACCTGCACGTAGGTCCGGGCAAAATGGCGCTTGCGGGGCGCTAAGATCGCGCGGGGAACTCTTGGAACCAACACCGTCTCTCTCCTTGACCGGATCGGGGTGGGGCTCCTCCCTCTCCCATGCAGTGCTCCGGTCGAACGCTGCGCCCACTTCGGCGCAAACGATGTGCCAAATAGCAAGAGGGGAAAACGCGCAGGACCTCACGCAATGCTTGCGATTCGCTCTCCCACACTCGTGCAGTGGTTGCCTGTCGCAACTATGGAAGGGTCGATTCTGGGAACTCCAAAGGCCGCTCTTTGCGTCGACGCAGCTTGGCTGCCTGGAAGGTTCCCTCTTTGCCTTGCGGTCTGCGAGCTGGGTCCAGATGGTCATCATTTGGCTGCGCGCTGCACGGGGCTCGAAAGATTCAATCGAGGACGGGTCCTCTTGGAAAACGGGGGCAGCGTTGGTCAAGCCCTTCCACCCTGCTGTCCCAATGGTGTTCAGAAGCTCAGTTCACGATCAAGCGATGGATCAGCGTCATCTGGCGTTTGCGCCATCGCGGCGGCGTTGCAACGGGTCTGCCAAAGATGAGCAGGCCGCGAGGCAGGGTCCGAGACCTAGACTCCAACCTCATAGCGCGCTCGGCTCGCGTTCGGAAGGTTCGAACCGCAGCACGATCAGGTGGCGACACCGTTGGTCGGAACCGGAACCCGACGAATGATCGTTCGTGACCGACATCTGTGAACAAGCAGTATGTGTCATTGCAATCACCACCCGTTGCGCGGAAATGCCCATATGGCCGTGAATGAACTGGATTTGGTGATTTTCCAGATGGCGGTGGAAAGCGTCCGCTTGCTCTCTTCAAGCTTTGATGAGAAGGCGGCTGAGATAGCCACGAGGAGCCGTGGTAGCCTTCTTTTTGACGTGCGGGTGGACGGTGACCTGGAGGTCCAGCGAGTCGCAGCCATTGGATATCCAGGCGACAAGATCGGTGTGGTGGCATTGGACCGAGAGGGCCTTGTTAGCTGTTGTTGCCTTGTCAATGGCACCTTCTCACCTTTCATTGCACCGTTGGAGAACTGGACCAGCATGCCCCTTTCGATGCAGGCCCAGATCGATGTCACAGGCTATGCGAGGCTCCTTCTGGCCGCCTTGCGAAATGCTGGACATATGCTGGACAGGTAGCATCGCGATGATGTCTGTGATGAGATGGTGCAAACGGCTGGATGAGGCGATCGCTTGCTGGCAGCTTTGGCAACAAAGCGATCGGTGAGTTCGCAATGCTGGAACACGTCCTTTAGACTCTGCAGTTAAGTTAGCGGACTACCATCTGACGAATGCCCTCTGACAGTCTGCATGGCGCGGCATGCCCTCTTAGGAATGCAGCCGTGGTTCTACACCATCGGCTGTTTTTGTGTCGAAGGCGACGGGCACGCCATGAACGAAGGAAGCGGCCGCCAACAGTTCCTCCAACTCGCGGTCGGTGGCCTTGCATGCCGGCATTAGTGTTCGGATGGCGCGGATCGCCTGCGCCATGGAGAGAAAGCGGACCCTTCCCCTGGAAAGGACATAGGCTTCTGCGGCTTTTTCGACGGTGACGGTGTGAAACGAATTGGTCATGACGAATTCCTCCCTGAACCCTGACCAACCCGACTTATGGCACGAATTCGACCGCCTTCAAGCCTATGTCCGATTGCGGACAATCGCTGCGATTCGTTCAAAACCGCTGATGCTTTTGGGCGACCTGGTGAGGGGCAAGGAGACGTCGGCTGAACCCGTTTCAACCGACATGCTTCAGGCAGCGGCCAGGCCGAAATAACGCTGCTCCTCCTTGTCATAAGCGCCATGTGTGAGCTTTATCAATCCGGCACGGTCGATGATCGTGATCTCGCCGCGCTTGGCGTGCACCAGTCCTCGATACTCAAGCATTTGCAGGGCCGTGGTGACCCCGGGCGGTGGGCGCGAGCATGGTCGCCAGAAATTCATGCGTCGGGAGGATCTTATCTCCTTCCGCACGGTCGTGGACCATCAGCTGCCAGCGGGCCAGCCGTTCTTCGACCTTGGAGTGGCCATTGACCAGTGCCGTCCGGCATGATTGGACGAGGAACGCGTGGGCATAGTCCAGCACTGAGGTGCGAAGCGACGGGCTAATCGCAGGGCGAAGGTTTTCAACCGGCAGGCGCCAGGTAGTGCTTTCCTTTCCGAGAATGACGGCAATTCCTTTCATCCCGTCATAGCCGACAATGCCGACTTCACCTTGCCGCCCGCCGGTCATGGTGGCGACCACCGACGCGATGCCCCTCTCGGGAAAATATACGTTCTTGATCGGCTGATGCGCGACCTCCAACTTGTCCTTGATGCCCGGTTCGACGTGATGCAGCGATGGTCGCAAAAGCGCGAAGTCCTGCGGGGTGAGGGCTTCAGCACCTGGTCGCGAAAGAGGGATCGGGCAAGGCTCTCTTCCAACGGGGCAAGAGCGCGTACGTCTTACTGTCGGCTGCACCGAAGTAAATGCCGGCCGATGCCAAAGCATAGGCTTCGAAACGCGCGATTGCAAAGCCCTGTCGGGGCAGTGCAGTCATGCTAGAAGTCGCGCCGCCTACGATAGGCAGCGGATGACATGATTCCCTTCTGCGGCGGCCACCAAGAACGGCTCGGGCACGCTTTAATCGTTCATACACAAGCTCGCAGGAATGTAAGCAGCGGAACAGTCGGGTGATTCGTACCGCCCTGCCCTTTCAGAGATCAAGTCATTGGACGTCAATTCGGCTGGAACGCCTCGTCGAACGGCCCAGGAAAATGCAGCCGGATGAGCAATGGTGGTTCACCTTATGTGCGGTCCCGGATATGCGGTCCGGCGGCTCATCTCCCAATGGCTTGTCGATGGGGAAGTGGAACTCGTCATGTCGCCGCGAACCGTCACCGCGCTAGCGGGGCTCTTTTGAAGACGCCGGTGTTTTTCTTTGTGGAACTGAATCTGTGAGGTGATTGATGCATGAATCAAACATTTGCGTATTTCCGCTGCATCGGCGACGTATATTGGTCGAAAGTATCGCCCAGGCCCTCGAGACCAAGAACGGCGAGGCGGCGAGCGCGTTCTGGCGCTGTGCCGCCAAGAAAATGCTCATTCAATTGTCCGATGTAGGAATTGCGCCAGAGCTCGCTGCGCAGGAGGTTGGAAGCCTTCTTCATGCGGTCTTGGACGACATGGCCAACCGAACGGTAATGCACAAAGCATAGGCTCGGGCGCTGTTGGACCGCGCGTCAGCTCGGGTCCTTATCGGGGGACTGCTCCGACTGGCCGACGGTCCGGCCAAACCGGCATACCGGCAAAGCTTTGAGGTTGCGATCGCTCACGGCGGCCGGTCCAATATTCTAAGACGACCTCAGAAGCCACGTTGGCTTCTTTGGACGAAGCGGAGGGGCGCCATTTTGGCGTGCTCACGCTGGACTGCGGGTTGCGCCTACGGAAATCCAAAGTCCGGCCGCGCGAGCCAATCGACCGGAACAGTCGAAAGCTCGTGGGGCGGGTCCGCTCACCCTCACGGCGGCGGTGGCGGCCGTGAGCAGACTTAACTCAAGTCACGGCTGAGCATCCGCAGGCGCTATGCCGATTGGATGAGAACTGGTTGCCACAACACCGGCCCGTTGAGGCGTCCCCTCCAGCGGATGCGCAAGAGACTGGCGTAGGAAATATCGAGGAAGCCGGCGACTGCCTCGGTGTTGCCGACCTGCTTGGGCTGTCCGATACGTGACAACGGCCAGGTCGCGAGACGAAGGATCCTTTCGATGCGCGTATCTGTCACCGTTACGATCCCGGAGAGATTGTTGGCCAAGCCGAATTCGATGATCCCCGCGAAGAGCTCGTAGGTTGCTTGGGCCAGGCCGCCAGCTGCCTTCGGCGCTGTCGCAGGGAGATCGAGCGCGAAACGACTACTCTCCCAGATATCGGCACTCGCAGGGACCACCATCTCATCCAGCAGCGTCGGAAACGTATCGCGCAACATTGTCGGTCCGGTGGTCGGCAAAAGGCGGACGCAGCCGCAAGTTCGCCAATCGGACCCCTTGAGAAGCAGGTAGACGGGGTTCAGGCTGTCAAACGAGTCCGTTTCCATTTCGCCTTCGGTCTGCACTTCCCAATCGAGCCGCTTCTTGAAAACCCGATACCTAAGTCCGTGCATTTCCTTGAGTTCGCTCGCAAACTCGGCGTAGCAGTCGGGTGTTATCAGCTGCATCATTGTCGTCTCCGTGCGGGATGTGTCCACGCAATCGAAGGGCAAAGCCGTCATGAATGCAGCCTGTAGACCTTTACAGCTAGACTTGGAGAGGATCAGGATCTCGCCCGAGCAGCCATCCGCACTACGGCCTGGTTGATGGTTCGCACGCCAAGCTTCGCCTTGGCGTTTTCCTGATGGAAGGTCACGGTGCGTTTCGAGACACCGAGAATCTGGCTGATATCCCAGGCCGACTTGCCGCACGCCGCCCATTTCAGGCACTCGAACTCCCGCCGGGTGAGCATTATGCCATCTACCACGCAATCTTCGGCGAGCCTGCGCCGGGCATGGATATGAACGTTGATCGCAACCAGTTGCATTGCTTTTTCGTAGCGCGTCAGCGACCTCAGAAATGGCGGATGCGCCTCGTTGGAGGCGAAGGTCAGTGCGGCGAACCGGCCGCGATGATCATGCATCGACATGGTCAGTCCGCCGCGAATGCCGAACTCAGCTGCTTTTTCCAGGACTTCCTGCTGAGAGGTCGGCAAATAACGGTGATCGCGGTCCACACCCCAGTCGAAGGTATCCCAGCCCCGCAGTCCCCGCAGGATCACGGGATCCACGCTGTGGTAGCGCTGTTGCAGGTAATGTGATGTCCATGATGATGGATAATTCGAGATCAATCGCGGCCTGTCGCCGGAAGCGGATGGGTAGGTGAAATAAGCGAAGAGCGGAAAGTCGAACCCGGCTGCGGCGGACGCCATTGCCTCATGGAGATCGACGGCATCGACGCTTGCAGAGAGTTGCTCGACCAAGGTTTCAAATACGCGATGCATCTGCGCTTAGCGTACCTCGCGGAGGTTGCTGGAAGCCGACGGAGACGTGGTTCTAAATGATGGCCTGTCCCTGCAGGGCATACGACGCGCCGCCGTCATCACCGCAATTGCTGTGCTGCTTCCGATTGGAGAGAGCTCCGCCCACCTGACCAACTACCGATGGGTGATATTGCGACGTTATCGATGAGCCGCGTGTCGCCAAGCCAAGCCGCAGCAAGCAAGCGTGCCGGTCGGTCAAGGCTTGCTAACGATTGCAGGTCTGTTTCTCCGCGAAGCTCCAGGTATTCGAGCTCGCGATAGCCGGCAGCCAGAATTGCTGCACGCGCTTCATCAAGCGTAGGCAGGATGGGGGAGCCGCGTGCAAGCCGCTCGGCCGTATCGAGCAGGACCGATGCTAGTTTTGGGGCAATGGCGCGTTGGGCTGGGGAGAGCCGCACGTTACGCGACGATAGCGCAAGACCATCGGCTTCGCGGACTGTCGGACAGGGCACAATAGTGATCGGAATGTCGAGATCCCGGACCAAGCGCCTGACAAGCTGAAGTTGCTGAAAATCCTTTTCGCCAAAAAAGGCGAAGTCAGCGCCGGCCTGCAGGAAGAGCTTGGCCACGACCGTCGCCACGCCATTGAAATGGCCGAGCCGGAATGCGCCGCAAAGGCATTCGCTGATGCCGGACACTGAAACGGCCGTGGCGAAGCCCACCTGGTACATTTCCTCTGTGTCCGGCACATAGAGCAGATGCGTGCCCAGCAGAGCGAGCTTGGCAGCATCGTCGCTTTCCGTCCGAGGGTAGGCAATCAGGTCGGCGGGGCTGTTGAACTGCTTGGGGTTTACGAACAGCGTCACGATCACCCGCTCGGCCCTTTCGAGCGCCTTCCGCACGAGGCTCAGATGCCCGTCGTGCAAGGCTCCCATGGTCGGCACAATACCGATCGTGGCACCCGAGCGACGCCATTGCGCAACGACGCCGCGCAGCTCGCTCACGGTTCGAGCGATCGGCACGCTCATGTGAAGTCACCGGCCTTCAAGGCGTTGACATAGAGATGTTCGACCGCCGGAAAGTGCCGGTTCCGCATATCGGTGGCGTAAGCGGCGATTGCCGCCTCAGCCTGCTCACCGAGCTCGGCATAGCGTTTGACGAACTTCGGCCGAAATGAGGTGAAGAGCCCGAGCATATCGTGGCTCACCAGAATCTGGCCGTCGCAAGCTGGCGAGGCACCGATGCCGATGGTGGGTATGTCGATATCGGCGGTTATCTGCCGTGCAAGCTGCTCCGGTATCTTTTCCAGCACCAAGGAGAAGGCGCCAGCTTCAGTTACCGCCCTGGCGTCGCGCCTGATCCGCTCTGCATCGGCTCCCCGGCCCTGCACACGATAGCCTCCAAACGTGTTTACCGCCTGCGGCGTCAGGCCCACATGGGCCATGACAGGTACGCCGCGCGCGGTAAGGAAGCGGATGGTTTCCGCGATGGTCTCGCCGCCCTCGATCTTTACCGCTGAACAACCGGTCTCACCCATCACGCGCGCAGCGTTGCCGAAAGCGTGCTCTGGGCTTTCCTCGTAGGAACCGAAGGGCAGGTCGACGACCATCAGCGCGTGTTCAAGGCCGCGGCGAACGGCCTGTCCGTGCATGATCATCATGTCGAGCGTGACCCCCAGCGTCGACGACAGGCCGTGCAGCACCATGCCGACGCTGTCGCCGACAAGAACGATGTCGCAGTGGCGATCGAGCAGCCTCGCGACCGGCGTGGTGTAGGCCGTCAAGCATACAAGTGGCGTCTGGCCTTTTCGCGATCGAATATCTGGAGGAGTCATCCCTTTTATCTCACCAGCCGCGCTCAACCGAGGCCCCTTCCCTTACGTTACCAACAGCGGGTGTCGCGTTTGGCATATTTTTGTGCGACTGCGAAGAGCTAAAAACAGCGCTTGAGTACTCCGGTGTTGACGTGCTGGCTTCCAAGGTTACATTCAATCGATTAAGGCGCTCCGTTGGGCCAACCCGCTTTCGCAAACATGGATCCTCAGACAAGAAGAACCAAGAAAGGCAAAGCCGCCGTCAAAGCTGACGAAGCCAAAGTGGACCTGACTGCCGTCGTGGTCGCCGTAAACGACAGTGAGCCCTGTGTCCTCACAGTCGGTCATGCGGACACCCTCCCTTCTGGACCTTTTGCCCTTGAGCATCGATCACTGCAGTCGGGTTTGAGGGGGTGGGTGGAGCAGCAGACCGGCCATGCACTTGGATACATCGAGCAACTCTACACCTTCGCCGATCGCGATCGCATCGGCACTGAGCGCCACCAGCGCGTCATCTCAATCAGCTATCTCGCATTGACCAGGAAGGAACAGGCAACGAACTCGGCCGCGTGCGGCTGGCAAAGTTGGTACGAATATTTTCCCTGGGAGGACCACCGCTTCGGCACGCCGCCTGTGCTGCTCGATAGATTGCGGCCCCGCCTGATTGAGTGGGCCGGCGGCGCCAGCGAGCCGACCACTCAACGCGAGCGCCGGCAGCGCGCTGCGATAGCCTTCGGCTTCGACGACCGCCATTGGAACGAGGAACTCACGCTCCAACGCTACGAGTTGCTCTATGAAGCTGCTCTGATTGAGGAGGCCGGTGGCGGCAGGGACGCGATTGCGGCCGCGGCTGGCAAACCAATGGTCGCTGACCAC
>NZ_RZRA01000610.1:0-3493 GCF_003998945.1 Mesorhizobium sp. M7A.F.Ca.CA.003.01.2.1
CAACAAGGCAAGCGGCTTCCACGAGATGCTGGCCGGCCTCGGCCCAAGCATAGTCGCCGGCATCAAATCCGTGCCGGGGCCGGAAAAAGTCAAGGAAGCCTTGTCCGCCGCCGCTGAAGGCGCTTTTGACGCTGACAGGATGGAGAAAGCCGTAGAGGCGCGGATGACGGGCCGGTTGCAGCCCGTCGATCTCACCGATCTGGCTGCTTTCTTCGATTCACCATTGGGCAGGCGGGTCACAGCCCTGGAGATCCAAGCGTCCGATCCGCAAGCCCTGGGGCGCAAGAAGATCGAAGGTCCGAAAATCCTTGGAGGACTTCAGGCGGGAGATCCGGCACGGCTCGCGCTGTACCGGAAAATCGTCGACGATACCAGCGCCGTGGACATGGCTGAAGCGATCGCATTGAACATGGGCTATGCGATGGTTTCGGGAATGCTCGCGGCAGCCGGGCAGCCTTTATCGGATCAGCAGATAATGGTGCTGGTGCATAAGCAGGCCGGCAACCTTCGTGAAAAAGCCGAAAAGGGGATCATGGAAGGAAATGCTTTCGCCTATCGTGACTTGTCGCTCGACGATCTCAGGCTTTACGCGGCATTTCTCGCGTCCCCTGCGGGCAGCCATTACTACGACCGGATGCAGACGGCACTCGGCGCCGTGATGACCGATGAGGCGCGTTCGTTAGGGCAGCGATTTTTCGTCGCTCTCGGCTACCGCAAGGCCTGAACAGCCCGTACATCCTTGCCACCAGCACTTTAGCGGAACAAAACGTAGACAGTTCTGGTCTTTCGCCACCGAATCACTACATTCGGGGCGATGTCCGGCTTTTCCGAAGACATGCCCTTTTTCGACGAACCCAATGCGCGGCCCTCGGCCCCGTCGGGTATCGCCGCGCGCGCCATGGCTGCCCGCAGCGGACACAACAACGCACCCGACTATCTGAAGGGCCTCAACCCGGAGCAGCGGCTAGCTGTTGAAACAACGGAGGGCCCGGTTCTGGTGTTGGCCGGCGCCGGCACCGGCAAGACCCGCGTGCTCACGACCCGCATCGCCCACATCCTCGCCACCGGCAAGGCGTTTCCGTCGCAGATCCTCGCGGTGACCTTCACCAACAAGGCCGCGCGCGAGATGAAGATCCGCATCGGCGTGCTGATCGGCGAAGGCAATGTAGAGGGCATGCCGTGGCTCGGCACCTTCCACTCGATTGGAGTGAAGCTGCTTCGCAGACATGCCGAACTCGCCGGCCTGCGCTCCGACTTCACCATCCTCGACACCGACGACGTCGTGCGGCTGATCAAGCAGCTGATCCAGGCCGAAGGTCTGGACGACAAGCGCTGGCCGGCCAAGCAGTTCGCCCAGATGATCGACGGCTGGAAGAACAAGGGGCAAGGCCCCGCCGACATTGCCGAGGGCGACGCGCGCGCCTTCGCCAACGGCAAGGGCCGCGAACTCTACAAGGCCTATCAGGAGCGGCTGAAGACGCTGAACGCCTGCGATTTCGGCGACCTGCTCTGCCACCCGATCCGCATCTTCCGCGCCAATCCGGACGTGCTGAAGGAATACCATAAGCGCTTCAAGTACATCCTCGTCGACGAGTACCAGGACACCAACACCGCCCAGTACATGTGGCTGCGGCTGTTGGCGCAAAGGCCTCAAGGCAAGCCGATCTCCCCCCTTGAGGGGGAGATTGGGCGCTCTTCGGCCGAAACCCGCGCCACCGTAAACATCTGCTGCGTCGGCGATGACGACCAATCCATCTATGGCTGGCGCGGCGCCGAGGTCGACAACATCCTGCGTTTCGACAAGGATTTTCCCGGCGCCACCATCATCCGGCTGGAGCGCAACTACCGCTCGACCGCGCACATCCTTGGTGCCGCCTCCCACCTCATCGCCCACAATGAGGGCCGCTTCGGCAAGACGCTGTTCACGGATCGCAACGATCCCGAGGATGGCAAGGTCAATGTCCACGCCGCCTGGGATTCCGAAGAAGAAGCCCGCGCCATCGGCGAGACCATCGAGGCCTATCAGCGCCAGAAGCACAATCTCAACGACATGGCTATTCTTGTCCGTGCATCCTTCCAGATGCGGGCCTTCGAGGATCGCTTCATCACACTCGGCCTCAACTACCGCGTCATCGGTGGCCCGCGCTTCTACGAGCGCCTGGAAATCCGCGACGCCATGGCTTTCTTCCGTGTCGTCGCGCAGGGCGCCGACGACCTCGCTTTCGAGCGCATCGTCAATGTGCCCAAGCGCGGCTTGGGCGAAGCCACCATCCGCCAGATCCACGACACCGCCCGTGCGCTGCGCATCCCTATGCTGGAGGCCGCCGCCAAGCTCGCCGAAAGCGACGAGTTGAAGCCGAAGCCGCGCGCCGCCTTGCGCGAAGTGGCGGCCAATTTCGAGCGCTGGCAGAAGGCGCTGGAAACCACGCCGCACACCGAACTCGCCGAGACCATTCTCGAAGAGAGCGGCTACACGGACATGTGGAAGAACGACCGCTCGGTGGAAGCCCCCGGCCGGCTGGAGAACCTGAAAGAGCTGATCCGCTCGATGGAGGAGTACGAATCGCTGCGCTCCTTCCTCGAGCACGTCGCGCTGGTCATGGACGCCGAACAGAATGCCGGGCTCGACGCCGTCTCGATCATGACGCTGCATTCGGCCAAGGGCCTCGAATTCGAGACCGTCTTCCTGCCCGGCTGGGAGGAAGGCCTGTTCCCGCATCAGCGCGCGCTCGACGAAGGCGGCCGCTCCGGGCTGGAGGAAGAGCGCCGCCTCGCCTATGTCGGCCTGACGCGGGCCAAGAAGAACCTGCATATCTGGTTTGTCTCCAACCGCCAGATCCATGGCCTGTGGCAGTCGACGATCCCGTCGCGTTTCCTCGAGGAATTGCCGAACGCCCATGTCGAGGTCGCTGAAAGCGGCAACTCCTACGGCGGCTACGGCAATTCCTATGGCGGCGGTTCCTTTGCCTCCGGCCGCGGCGGCCAGGGCGCAGGACGGCAGAACCCCTATGGCGCCTCGCGCTTCGACAATGTCGGCGCCGACAGCGAAAAATCCGGCGCCTTCTCCAACACCTATGCGACGCCGGGCTGGCAGCGGGCGCAGGCCAACCGCACCGAGGCGACCGACCGCAACTGGGGTTCGCGCTCCGGCCACCAGGTCGAGCGCATCGGCTACGGCGAGACGGACAGCGGCTACGGCGCCGGCCGCACCTCGGTCAAGGGCCGCACCATCGACGGCGAACTGGTCGCCAAATCCGTCTCCGACAAGCCGTCCGCCTTCAACGTCGGCGACCGTGTCTTCCACCAGAAATTCGGCAACGGCAACATCTCGGCCATCGAAGGCAACAAGCTGACCATCGACTTCGACAAAGCCGGCCAGAAACGCGTGCTGGACGGGTTTGTCGCCGCGGTGTGAAGATGGCGTTTTCCCCGCGGAAGCCTCACCTTCGTCATCCACGGGCGAAGCAAGGAGGGTAGCGACGCGGCGCAGACC
>NZ_RZRA01000611.1:0-3490 GCF_003998945.1 Mesorhizobium sp. M7A.F.Ca.CA.003.01.2.1
GTTTCCGTCGCCGATGCCGCAACCTTCTTCCAGTCTCCGGTCGTGTTCCACCAGCGATTCGGATTGGCGCGGTCGTCCAGCCCCTTGGAACGGCTGGCGAGAATCGGCTGAATGCGGATCACCGGTTCCTGGTAGGAGTGCGCCTGGAAAATCGCCTCGACGACGCGGGCGGCCAGCGCCTGGTCGTCCGGCAGTTCGAAGGAAACCTCGACCGTGCCGGGGCGCCGCCGCAATTCGGTTTCGGCGCCGGCGGCCGCACCGTCAAGCGGCCTGTAGCGTTCGATGCCGTGCGCCGACTGATAGGCATTGCGGTCATATTTGCCCATGGCCAGCGGCGCGATCGCCACCACGGCATCCATGATGCGGTCGACGTCGGCGGCCGGAGCCTGGAAGGTCACGAGCAGAAGCAGTGTCATTCGTAGCGATGTGGTTTCAAAGCCGCTGTCGATCATGGAAGTGTCCTCAAGTGTTTTGGGACACCTTTTTAGCCCTGTGCTCCTGACACGGTTCTGTCAGCAGCCTGTCACCGTGCCGTGCCAAATGCATGGCAGGCCGCAGTCGCGCTACAGCAGGATCTTGCGAACCAACCTGACGGCGACCAAAGCGATATAGGCGGCGAAGAACAGGCCGAGCGACCAGCCGAAGCCGGACGGGCCGAACGCATCCATGCCGATGCCGATCGCCTGCGGCCCGAGCACCATGCCGACGCCGTAGCACAGCACGAAGGCGGCATTGGCCGACGCCAGTTCATGGCCGGAAAGCTGCGAGCCGAGATGGGCAAGGCCGATCGTGTACATGGCAGCGACGACGCCGCCCCAGACGAACAGAAGCGCGGCCATCAAATGCCAATTCTGGGCGAAGAAGGGCATGAACACGGTGCCGATAAGACCGACCGTCGCGCAGGCAATCAGCAGGTAGCGGCGATCGCTGACGCGGTCGCTGATCATGCCGATCGGGATCTGCAACAACACATTGCCGAGGCCGATCATGGTCAGCAGAAGGGCCGCATCGGCCTCGGAATAGCCGATTCGGCTGCCGTAGATCGGGAACAGCGCAAAGCCGCCGGTTTCCACCGCGCCGAACACCAGCACGGCAGCGGTCGCCGACGGCACCAGCCAGATGTAGCGCAGGAAATTGCTGGTTTCGCCATCCGAGGCGATCGACGGGCTCTCGTTGCGTGCTGCCAGCACGGGTATGGCCGCCAGCGTCACCAACGCGATGATGACGCCGAACGGCCTGAAGCCGGAACTGCCGAGATGAGCGAACAGCCACGGTCCGGCGGCAAAGCCGAGCGACAGGACAGTGGCGTAGATGCCAAGGACAAGGCCGCGCCGGTGCGGCGGCGCCGAGGTGCTGATCCAGAATTCAGACAGGATGAACAGCACCGTCAGCGCAATGTGCAGCACGATGCGCAGTGGAAACCACATCCAGAAATCGGGTGCGAAATGGAAGCCGACAAAGGCCAGCGCGCCGGCGGCGATCATGGCGATCATGGTCCAGGCAACGCCGAAGCGCATGGCGAGCGGGGTCGCCAGCGGCGCACCGGCGATCGAGGCGAGGCCGGCGACGGCGGTGTTGAGGCCGATCATCGAAGCCGAGTGGCCGCGTGTTTCAAGGATGACGCTGAGCAGCGGCATGCCGAGGCCGATGGCGATGCCGACGACGCTGATCGACGAGATCGCCGCCACCATCGGCAGCCAGTGTACGCGCTCGTCGCCCTTTGGTTGGGTATCGACCGTCATGGATGCTGAATACTCTGTCTGTTTGATCTTACGCAATTCGGACGGAAAACCGCGTCACACTTTCCTGGAATTGCTCTAGAGAAGTTCGCGGATGAAGCGCCTGCGGACCAGCCGGTAGAAGGGCACGGGACCGCCTGGACGCAACAGCGGATCATGGGCGAGGCGCTTTTCCAACTCGTCCAGGATCATTCGGGTGATGTCGGGTATGTCGGCTTCCCTGGCCTTGGCAAGCGGCAGCCAGACCAGCTCTTCCAGTTCGTTGGTCGGACCGCCACCGGGCAGCTCGACCGCGACGTCGTCACGCCAGGCGCTGAAGAAACGGGTGTCGAAGCGGCGCACCCGGTTGGGCGGCGTGATGGCGCGCGCGACGAAGCGCAGCATGTCGAGAGAGGGTTGCACGCCGTGTTCGGCAAAGCCTTGCCAGTCGGATCTGGGGGTTGCGAAAGCACCCTTGCGGCCGATCAGCAGCCCGGCTTCCTCATAGGTCTCTCGGATGGCCGACAGGGCGATGGCGCGGGCTCGTGCGGCGCTTGTGCGCCCCGGCCCGGCGATCAGCTTGGCTTCCTGCTTCGGGTGCAGGGCGGCGACGACCGGTATGCGGCTATCGGCCGGATCGGTGCGGCCGCCGGGAAAGACGAACTTGCCCGGCATGAAGGCGTGGCCGGCATGGCGGCGACCCATCAGAACCAGTACGTCGTCGTCCTTGCGGTCGAGCAGGATGAGGGTTGCCGCGTCGCGCGGGCGAATTGGCCGGCCGCTATGAGCGATCATGCTCCGCTCGATCCTGTCGACTTCCGCCTTGGTCATACCGTCCATGCGCAGGACCTAGCGGAAACTTCTGGCAAGCGAAAGTGGCCTTTCACGGTCGGTATGTTGCGCCAGGCAGCATTCTTGGCTGCGGCCTAGGCTCCGGGATGCGGCTCGATCACGTCGTGCTCGCCGCCGAAGCCGTGCATATAGAAGGCCCATTGCAGTCCGATGACGGCACCCTTGACCGGCTGCAGCAGCGCAACCGACAAAAGGATGGTCAGCGGCACCCAGATGGCGATGTGCTGCCATATGGACAAAGTCGACGTCGCCTCCACGCCCATGAAGGCGCCCAGCACGATGTGGCCGACGATGACGATGACGAGGTAGGCCGGCAGGTCGTCGGCCCGGTGGTGATGCAATTCCTCGCCGCAGACGCCGCATGTGTCGACGGTCTTGGTAAAAGCGCGAAACAGCTTGCCTTCGCCGCAATGCGGGCAGCGGCCGAGCAGGCCGCGCTTCATCGCCGTCCACAGCGGGCGTGCGGCCCGGCCCGAGTGATGTTCTCCGCCGAAAACCTGTTCTTCCATGGCTGTTGTCATCATCGTCTCCTGCCGCGCGAACCCGGTCGCGATTGCGACGCGCGGGCGCGGCCCTTGGCCTTGTGAAACGACCGCTTGGAGCCCGGCAGAGGCTTTGGGTCGGTCAACATCTCGAAGCGCATCGCGCCGGCCATCGGCGCCACCTCGATAAGCCGGACCTCGACGCGGTCCGCGAGTTGGTAGCCTTTGCCAGAGCGTTCTCCGAACAGGGAGCGAGCCGTTTCATCGTATATATAGTAATCGCCGCCCAGAGTTGACACCGGGATGAAACCATCCGCGCCGTACTGCGGCAATTGGACAAATAGTCCTGATTTGGTGACGCCGGAGATGCGGGCATCGAACCGGTCATCGACGCGTTCGGCGAGATAGGCGGCGATCAGACGGTCGACCGTGTCCCGC
>NZ_RZRA01000612.1:0-3485 GCF_003998945.1 Mesorhizobium sp. M7A.F.Ca.CA.003.01.2.1
CGCCGACACCGTTGATGAAAAGCTGGCCGTCCTTGACCTGGATCTTGTCACCCGGCAGGCCGACAACGCGCTTGATGTAGTCGACGGACGGATCAGGCGGGAATTTGAAAACCGCCACGTCGCCGCGCTTCGGCTCGGAGCCCCAGATGCGGCCCGAAAAAATATCGGGTCCGAAAGGCAGCGAATAGCGCGAATAGCCATAGGACCATTTGGTGACGAACAGATAGTCGCCTTCCAAAAGCGTCGGCCGCATCGATCCCGACGGGATCGAAAAAGGCTGGAACAGCAGCGTGCGGATGACCAGGGCGAGCAAAAGCGCCTGGACGATGACGCTGACGGTCTCGCCAAGCCCGCCGGATTTCTTCTCGGATTTTTCAGCCACGCTCATGTCGTCCTCGATTGTGCGTTGGATGGTATAGAGTCTCGGCGCGCGCTGGGCAACGTCAATGCCGGTCGTCAGAGGCAATCAATGTGGCGCTTCTTCGACGGGCAGCGCCTCGATGATCACAAAGGCTTGAGCGAGCGGGAAATCATCCGTGATGGTGAGGTGGATTGCCGCCCGATAGCCCTTTGGCAGGATTTTGGCCAGCCTGGCCTGCGCTCCTCCCGTCAACGCCATGGTCGGCGCGCCACTGGGCAGGTTGACGACACCCATGTCGCGCCAGAACACGCCCTGCGCCAGTCCGGTGCCCAGCGCCTTGGCGCAGGCCTCCTTGGCGGCGAAACGCTTGGCATAGGAGGCCGCGCGGGCGCGTCGATTGTCCGAACGCGCCTGTTCGATGTCGGTGTAGATTCTCTGGACGAAGCGCTGGCCGTGACGCTCCAGCGATTTCTCGATGCGTCTGATGTCGATCAGGTCGCTGCCGATGCCGATGATCATCGCGCAGTGGAACCGATGCTTGCGCCGGGATGGGACGATTGCGCATGCCGGCTTGCGCGCTCGGCCAGGCGTTTGCGCCGCTGTTCGCGGAAAGCGTTCATGCCCCAGCGCGTGATGGCGTAGAACAGCAGCCCGAAGATCAAGCCGAGCGGAACCGCACCGATCAGCATCGGTTCAAGGACCGGTTTCCACAATTGCGCGAAGGAGAGGTTGTGCAACATCTCGCCCAGATGCGCCGGCGGCCCATGTGTCGGCAACCGGTCATGCAGGATGAGCTTGCCCGTTTCCCACGACGCGCCCCATAGCAACGGGAAGGTCAGCGGGTTGCCGAAAAAAACCGCGCCAAGCGCCGCCGCCACCAGATTGCCGGCTATCACCCAGCACAGGATGGCAGCGATGATGAAATGGAAACCGACGGGGAAGAATGAAGCGAAGACACCGGCCGCAACGCCGGCCGCCACCGCATGCGGTGTGGCCTTCAGCCGCAGGATGCGCTTGGAAAAATACTGAAGCGAGCGCGAAAACGAGCGGCGCGGCCAAAGATAGGTACGCACCCGCTCATAAAGGCCATCAGGCTTGCGGCGTCGAAATAGCACTCTGTTCCCGTTCCACAGCGCCCGCAACGGCACCTTCAGCCGGGCGTGGCAGCCACATCTTGCGCTTGACGATCACCCTATGGCAATCGCCAGCTTATATAACAACGCGCTGGCGCAAGAACAACCAAACACCTTTTGTGCGCCGCGCTTGTCGCCGCCCTTCGGGGCGGCAGGTCTTGCTTCGAACATTGGACAATCGCGGCAAATTTAAGGAACGGCAGTCGCATCGCCGAAAGGCACAGCGCCGCCAGCGGCTACGGCAGGTATTCGCTGACCTCGACCAGATTGCCGTCCGGGTCGCGGAAATAGACCGACATCATTGGACCTCGGGCCCCGACACGTTCAACCGGGCCGAGTTCCACCACCACACCATTGGCCGCGAGCCGCGCACGGACCTCATCCAGTGGCCGCTCGGTGATCAGGCAGAAATCACCTGATCCTGATGTCGGCGACTTCGCCTTTGGCTCGAAAGTCCGGCCGACCTCATGCACATTGATCTTATGGCTACCGAAAGCCAGCGCCGTCGGTCGATCCGCCGCGTCGATGCGCTCAAAACCCAGCACGCGCTGGTAAAACTCACAGGTCACTTCCAGCGAAGCGACCGTCAGCACGAAATGATCGATGCCGGCGATCATTTCCAATTCGTCTTCACGCATGTCGGCATGCCCCGTCAGATGTTGCGGCTGCCGGGCTTGATCGCCGGGATGGCGGCAAGCTCCGGCGGCAGCCGGTCGGCCGGATAGGCCGGGACCTCATACTCGGCAAGCGCGATGAGCGGCACGCCGACATCAGTCTTGCCGGCCGAACGGTCGATGATGCAGGCCGCGGCAACCACCTCGGCGCCAAGCTCGCGCAGGCACTCGATGGTCTCTCGGATCGACAGGCCGGTGGTGACGATGTCCTCGACGATGACGACACGCGACCCCCTGGCGATCTCGAAGCGGCGCAAGCGGAACTCGCCCCCCTCCCGCTCGACCCAGATCGCCGGCACGCCGAGATGACGTGAGGTCTCATAGGCCGGGATCAGCCCGCCGATCGCCGGGCCGACGACATAGTCGATCTTGCCGGGCACGCCTGCGCGGATCTTCTCCGCCAGCGCCTTGCACAGAAGCTCGGTCTTGTCGGCATGCATGAACACGCGCGCCTTCTGCAGGAAGACCGGACTGCGCAGGCCCGAGGTCAAAATGAAATGCCCTTCCAGAACAGCACCCGCCTCGCGGAAAATGCCCAGCACTTCATCGGTGTTCATGTCTGCCTCTTTTTGATTGACCATGATGTTGTCCGAAACCGGAGCATGGTCTAGCCATTGACGCGTCTTGCGTCGCTGACGCTCGAATTGTCCTTGAGCTGCGATAGCAGCCGGTTGAGGTGCTTGAGATCCCAGACTTCGAGATCGATCAGCATTTCGGTGAAGTCGGGCGCAGTGCGCACCATCGACAGCGTATGGATGTTGGCGTCGTTCGAGGCAACCACCTGCGCTATATCGGCGAGTGACCCCGGCGCGTTGATGGCGGTGACCGATACGCGCGCCGGAAAGCGTTCCTTGGTGCGCTCATCGATGTCCCAGCGCACGTCGATCCAGCGCTCGGGCTGGTCATCGAACGCCTGCAGCGCTGGCGACTGGATCGGATAGATAGTGATGCCGGTGCCCGGCTGGACGATGCCGACGATGCGATCGCCAGGGACTGCCCCTTCCGGCGCGAAGCGCACCGGCAGATCGCCGCGCACGCCGCGGATCGGCACGGCTCCATCGCGCGGCTGGTCCTTGTCCTTGCGCGCGGCACGACCCGGAATCTGGAACAGCATGCCGGCGGCATTGCGGATCTTCGACCAGCCCTCCTCTCGCGGCTTGGGGACGGCCGTGGTGACGCGCTCATCCTTGTAGTCGGGGAATACCGCCTTCATGACATCAGTGGAGGCGAGCTCGCCACGCCCGACAGAGGCCAGCACATCCTCGATGTCCTTGCGCGCCAACCTGTGCAGCACCTGCTTCAGGCTCTCCTTGGTGA
>NZ_RZRA01000613.1:0-3476 GCF_003998945.1 Mesorhizobium sp. M7A.F.Ca.CA.003.01.2.1
AAAGAAGGCTGAAAAGCCGCCTGAACAAAAGCCGCCGCCGCCGAAACCGCCAGACGACCAGGTTCTGAAGCGCGTTTTCCAGTACGGCCAGAAAGATACCGGGCCGGAGAAATCGCTCGACGGAAGCAGCGCTAAACCCAACACGCCGTCGCCGGCCAAGGATGAGGCTGCAAAGCCGCCTGTCGCGCCGACACCCGTGCCGACGGAGCCCGCCCCGGCTGCAACGCCACAGCAGAAGGCAGACCCCAGCAAGCCTGACGAGAAGCCGGCCACCGTTGCGCCGGACGAAAAGCCCGCGCAAAGCGAGGAAAAGCAGGCGACCGAGGACACCGACAAACAGCAGCCGGACAAACAAGAACTCGCACCGCAACCTGACGAAAAGCAAGCCGTCGTGACGCCAAAGCCATTGACGGCTGAGACCGGTGACAAGCCGGCGCCTCCAGCTTCGACTGGAAAGGCAAAGTCCAAACCTGCCAAGACAATGACGTTCAAACCCGCAAGAGCTTTCAAAGCGCCGATCGGGAATGCTGGAAGGTCAAATCCCACCAACGACGACGTTGCAGGATCACCAATCTATTCCGGCCTTCCGGGCGTCAGAAAGCTTTACTCGCAAGGGGCAACCGGCAATGCGTTCGCTACAAGCTCCATGGAGAATGTGCCGCGCGGTCAGCGGGTGGCCACCCTTTGCGGCAACGTTCTGAGCCGGGAACTGCAAAGTGCCGACTATACGGTCAAATGGGTGCCAACCATTACGCTGGACAAAGGCAATGTTCTCAATCCTCCGCAGGCCGCCTTCAGCACCAGAAACGCTTGGTACAACCTAAATTTCCGATGCGAAGTCGACGCCGATGCGACGAGGGTCCTGTCCTTCAACTTCCGTGTGGGCTCACTCGTGCCGCCTGGCGAATGGGCCAGCCGTGGATTCACAAAGTATCGTCTAAACTAGGCCGGCACACCAAACCTAGCCAATTGCCGGCTAACTTCTTGCCAGTCGGCGCAGACGAAATCGGCACCGGCAGCCGTCAGCCGCGCGGCGTGCTCGGCATAGGTATGGCCGCCACCGGTGTAGCCGATCGCCGTCATGCCGGCGGCGATCGCGCCCTGGATGCCGAAGGGCGAGTCCTCGATGACGATGCAGTCAACGGGATTGGCGCCGATCTTGTCCGCCGCGAAGAGGAAGATGTCCGGCGCGGGTTTGCCGTTCTTGACCATCGAGGAACTGTAGATCGCATCGCCGAAGAAACGCGCCAGCCCGGTCACCGCAAGGCTGTGGTTTATGCGCTCGACGGAGGAGGACGAGGCGACACAGCGGTCGCCTGCAAGCGCCTCCAGAAAGGCAGTGATTCCCGGTGTCGGCTTCAATTCCTGCGAGAACAGCACCTTGGTCTCGGCCCAGATGTCGCCGTCCGCCGCCGCCGGAAACTGGTGGCCGGTCAAATCTTTGATCCTGGCGATGATATCGGACTGCTTCATGCCGATGCATTGGGCGATGACGCTGGTGTTGACGCCGGGCATGCCGTGCTTTTCGTAGACGCGCTCATAGGCGCGGGCGGCCAGAGGCTCGCTGTCGACAAGAACGCCGTCGCAATCGAAAATAATAGGCCTTGGTCGCGCCACGCGTTTCCCTCTCGAGTCAATTTTCGCACATCGCTATCGGCAAAAAGTCAAATGTTCAATAGCACGTGCGGTTTTGGGGGCGCGAAGAGCGGGCTCAAAGCTGGCGCAACGCATCGCTCGCACGGGAAGACACGAGCGCCCGTTGCATGGCTTGCCGGGACTGCGCGCGATCCGGGGTGATCCAGTTCGGTTCGGCGCCGAGAAAGCGGTCGAGGAAAGCCACCGCATAGGCCGGCATCTCGGTCACATTCTCGCGATAGGACCACCAGGTGCGCAAATCGTCGGCGCATTTGTCGATCCCGGGTGTCGTGCCGAATTCCTGCTCGTGGATCGCCGAAATCACCGAGACGCAGTAGTTGGTGTAGAGGAAACCCTCCGGCCAGAAGCGGACGATTTCCAGCGTGCCGGCGTTCGTTTCCGTCTCGATCAGCTGCGTGAGGCCGGAGATTTCCCTGGCCGGCGCCTGTTTTATCAGCTCACGCAGCACGAGGCCGGCGGCAAAGACGATGAAGTCGGCGCGGTCGATCGCGGCGAAGCGCTTCTGCCCCTCCATGATCTCGACCCAGTCGAGAAAGGCCCTGGTGAGCTTGGCCTCGTCGATCTCGAAGCGCACGCCGAACGTGTCCGAGACCACCTTGGCGCTGCCGCGAAAGGTGGCGCGGAACCAGCGCAACTGCCGCAGCCGATGGCGAAGATCGGGCATCAAGGCCAGTTCGTCCCTGAAGGGCAGGTCCATGTTTCCTCGTATCCTGTTTCCCGGTCAGCCTAGCACAAGCGCGCCGCCGCCGAAATCTGTCAGCGGCCCTGTGGATGACCGCTTCAGAGGCCAATATCATACATATTGACATTCTCGGAAACAAATGTTCTCACTTTGCTGTTGTCACGCGCCGGTCCAAGGTGCGATTCAACTGAGGCTTCGGGAGGAGAACCGAATGGCGATTTGGCAGTGGGGACTGCTTCTGCTGGTTATCGTGTGGGCGCTGCAGTCGCTCGGCGTCTGGCTGCAGATGCGGCATTATTCGGATGTCTTCAGGGGCGTCACCGACCAGTACAAGGACGGCTTCGTCGGAGCCGGCAATTTTCGCGGCCGGTTGGCCAAGGGCACCATCGCGCTCGTGGTGGTGACGCCCGATCTGGTCGTGCGCCGCCTGATGGTGATGAGCGGCCGTTCCGTCTTCACCAAGTTCAAGAGACATGAAGAATTCGAGGGTGTTCCCCTCGATCGACTCCGGTCCAACCCTGCAATCATGGGGGAGGGGGAACCCGGTGTGGCCGAGGCCGTGAAACGGGCGATCGAGCAGATCGACAAGACACGGTCGGAGCCGGGGAAGAAGCCGGGCCTGTCCGGTTTGAACGTAGCAAGGGCTTAGAGCCGGATGATTTCGGGCTCTAAATCAAAGGGATAGAGGACGCCGCGCACCGACTGGGATCAACCGGCGGGTGGCATAAGGAGGAGAAATGTCTGTATTTTCGTTGTTGGCGCAGCATGCCGACATGGCCGTGCACAATCTGCATGTCGCAGGTGCCATGGTTTCGGATGCCGCATTGCATGGCAAGCTCGCTGTCGAGCATGCCTCCGACCATCTCGTTGTCCTCGCACAAGCGGACAGCGGACCGATCACCGTCGATCAGTTCAAGGAAAAGCTGAAGGACGTCCAGCAGGAAGAGCAGCTCGGCTGGCTGACCGCCATCGGCAAGTACTTCATCGGCATCTTCCAGAAGGGCGGCGAGGTCTTCGCCGGCTTCGTCACCGGCATCATTCCGACGCTGGTCGTGCTGATGACGGCCTTCTATGCCGTCACCGAACTGGTCGGTGAAGAGCGCGTGCATGGCCTGGCGCGCGGCGCCGGCCGGATCGC
>NZ_RZRA01000614.1:0-3476 GCF_003998945.1 Mesorhizobium sp. M7A.F.Ca.CA.003.01.2.1
AAATGTCTTTCCTGCAATCGGCGTCGCGGTTCTGGCCGGAAGTCTTTTCCGGCCGCACGCCATCGCTGTTCAACGGGGTTGCGGCGGAGCGCTCGATCAGCGCCGCGCTGAAGCCGGCAAGCCGTGCCGTGAAAGCGAATTTTCGCCGGCTGTCCAACAAGACCTGACCGGGGTTGCAAACCGACAGTTTCTGGGTCGGCGGCCATCTCAACGTCGATGCGAATGGGGCTGGTGACGCCCAGTTCGGCATTCCGGTCCACGGCGCCAGGGGCAAGGGCACGGCCTATTCGACGGCTGTCCGGACAGCCGGCACGTGGAGCCTGCGCCTGCTGGTCGTCAGGGTCGAGGGAGCCGATGCGCCGATCGTGCTGATCAACGAAGATCATGTCCCGATCCCGAATGCTGCAATCGGAATATAGCTAGGCAAAACGCAAAAAAGCGGCCTGAACGCGGGCGCGACAGCTGACAGTTCGGCCGGCTTCGTGGCCCAACAGTCGGGTGACCACTGCAGCGTTCCAGACAAGGAAATATGCTGAAAAGCCGGATGCTGTCTGACAGTATGCGCATGCGTTCATGTGGACCGGTGGCAATTTCAGACAAGGGCACGCGCATATGGTGAGTTCCTTTCGTGCGGTCGTGGTCGGTGGCGGCTGTGTGGGCGCCGGCATTCTCTACGGCCTGGCAAAGCGCGGCTGGACCGATGTGGCATTGCTGGAGCGAACACAGCTTACGGCCGGTTCGACATGGCATGCCGCGGGGCTCATCCCCTCTTACGCGCGCAGCCGCAATGTCGGCCGCATGATCGCCAGATCGATCGCGATCTATGAAGGCCTGGAGGCGGAGACGGGCCAGAACGTCGGCTGGCACAAATGCGGGCAACTGCGCATTGCCAACACGCGCGACAGGCTGGACGAGTACAGAAGCTACATGGACGTTGCCGAGGTCCAGGGAGTGCGGGCCCGGATCGTATCGCCCGCGGAGGCGCGAGAGATCTGGCCGCTGCTCGACAACAACACCATGCTGGGTGCCCTCTACCATCCCGATGACGGCCACATTGCACCCGCCGATGTCACCCAGGCCATGGCCAAGGGTGCACGCGACCTCGGCGCGAAGATCCATCTTGATACCGAGGTCGTGGGTTTCGAGCGGATGCCGAGCGGCGAGTGGAGGGTCAAAACCTCACGCGGCGAGATCGTCTGTGAACATGTCATCCTTGCAACAGGCAATTACGCACGCCAGACAGGCGCCATGCTGGGCCTGGACATTCCCGCGATCCCGATCCTGCACCAGTACTGGATCACCGAGGCGGTTCCCGAAATCGTGGAACGCAAACGGCTTGGTCTTCCGGAGATGCCGATCCTCAGGGACGAGGGTTACGAGGGCTATCTGCGCGAAGAGGGAGACGGGCTGATGTTCGGTCCCTATGAGCGTACCGAGCAGCTCAAGCTGTTCGCCGAAAACGGTGTCCCGGAATGGTTCGGCGCCGATCTGCTCGATGAAGATTTCGATGCCGTTTCCTGGAACTGGGAGCGCGCCACCGAACTGGTTCCCGCGCTCGGGCGCGCCGGCATCAAGCGCAATGTGCGAGGACCTTTCCAGATGACGGCCGATGAGCTGCCGCTGATGGGGCAGGCGTGGGGCCTGGAGAATGTCTGGCTCGCCGAAGGGGTGCCGGGGGGCATCCTTTGGGGCGGTGCGATTGGCTATTACCTCTCCGAACGGATCGTGGAGGGTGGCAACAGCATCGACACGGCGGAGCTGGATCCCCGCAGGTTCGGCCGATACGCCAACAAGAACTGGACCCGGGCCAAGGTCCGGGAAGCCTGGGGCACCCACGCCGTACAGCACTATCCGGGCCAGGACATGCCGGCGGCGCGACCGCAGAAAACGGCCCCGTCCTATGACCGCCTAAGTCAGCTTGGCGCGGTATGGGACGTGTTGAACGGCTGGGAGATGCCGAGCTGGTTTGCGCCCGCGGGTGTCGAGGCGCGCAATGTCTACAGCTGGCGCTGGACCCCCAAGGGGAACCACGTCGCCGCAGAGGTCCAGGCTGTCCGCCACGCCGGCGGTCTGGTCGAGATGACACCAATGACCAAGTTCGAGGTCGGCGGGCCGGGCGCCGAGGGCTGGCTCGACGGAATCCTGGCCAACAGACTGCCGCGTCCCGGTCGTGTCGCTCTTGCCCATCACCTGACGCCGACCGGCGGCGTGCAGGCCGAGTATGTGGTGGCGCGGCTGCAGAGCGACCTGTTCTATCTCATATCGACGCCGCGCGCCGAACGCTGGAACCTTGACGATCTCGGCCGGCTGTTGCCGAAGGACGGCAGCGTGCATCTGCGCAACGTCACGGAGGATCGCGGCAGCTTCACGGTGGTTGGGCCGAAGGCGCGCGACATACTGCAGCCGCTGACGGAGATCGACCTCTCCAACGAGGCCTTCCCATGGTTCAGCGTACAGTCCAGCACCGTCGGCATGGCCAGCGACGTACGGCTGCTGCGTGTCAACTATTCGGGTGAGCTGGGATGGGAGCTCTATCATCCACTCTGCTACCAGCGGCATTTGCTGGATGCGCTTCTGGCATCGGGAGAGGCACACGGGCTGAGGCTGGTCGGACTTCAAGCGCTGGAATCGCTTCGTCTCGATAAATCCTACCGGGCCATGTACCGCGATATGAACCCCGAATTGTCCGCCTGGGAAAGCGGCCTCGAGCGCTTCATCAGCCTCGACAACAGGGACTTCATCGGCCGGGCGGCACTGGTCGCGAAACAGCAGCAGGTTACACGCCGGATCGCCACACTGTCGATCGACACGGATGGTGCGAGCGCATTCGCCTTCGAGGGCGTTTACCGCGAAGGCGAGCTCGTCGGCCACATCACCTCGGCGGGCTATTCCTACACTTTTGGTCACGACATAGCACTTGCGCTGCTGCCCCTGGAACTTGTGTCGCCCGGTACCGAGCTCCAGGTTTCGATCCTCGGCGAGCGCCGCGCGGCAAAGGTGATCGCCGACTCGCCCTATGATCCGGAAGGCGCCCGCGGGCGCATGTGAGGTATCCCGGAGTACAGTTTCCGGTTCATCGATGTCTCAACCGTGCTGCAGGGTAAAACGCAAAAACCGCGCTCCATCGGGAACGCGGTTTTGCCAGATACGCATGGCGCTTCGCTACGCAAACACTTTGCGAAACTTATGGCACTTGTCGAAACTTACGGGCTCCGGTACGCGAGACCTGATCCGGAGCGCCGGACGGATGAGATGTCCGCCTCACAGTCCGTTTTATAGGGACATCGTTACCGCGGAGTTATCGAGAGCTTAAGCAAATCTAAATTTTCATTTTTTCCACCGAAGGAAACCGGAAAAATCCGCCAAATCCGTGGGTTACGCCGGGTTACCCCTGAGAAAATTAATTATGCCGGAGAAATCGACGCCGCCATGTCCCTGGGCGTTGAACAAGGCATAAAGCTGAGCCGCTTCGGCAC
>NZ_RZRA01000615.1:0-3473 GCF_003998945.1 Mesorhizobium sp. M7A.F.Ca.CA.003.01.2.1
TGGCCAGGCCGGACATCAGCAGCCTCATTTCGCTTGACTGGTCAAAATCTTTTACCAGTGAAGCGCGTTGGGTGCAAATCCTGTAATGGCGGCGAATCCAACTTCAAGGCGGAGACAGGCTTACGCAGCGGCAATCTGCCGCTGCTATTCGCCGGGCGGCTTGCCGGGTTCGGAGTGCATCCGGCGCACGCGGCGCACGCCCCACCAGACCAGCAGGATGGCGACAGGCACCGAAGCAGCGGTAATGATCTCCGGCGCGAAGGCATGGCCGAAGATCGAGGCGCCCTTGGCGACATAGCCGACAAGGCCGACCACATAATAGGAGACGGCGGCGACCGAGAGCCCCTCGACGGTCTGCTGCAGGCGCAATTGCAGGCGGGCCCGGTTGTTCATCGAGGCAAGCAGGTCGCGGTTCTGCTTCTCGACCTCGACATCGACCCAGGTGCGCAGCAGCGTCGTGGCGCGGGTCAGTTTTCGCGATAGATTTTCCTGCCGCTCCTCGACCGAGCGGCAGGTGCGCATTGCGGGCGCCACACGGCGCTGCAGGAACCCGCGCCATGTGTCATAGCCGGGCACAGCCTCTTCCTCGAGTGCGTCCAGCCGTTCGCCGACGATGCCGTCATAGGCGCGGCTGGCGCCGAAACGGTAAAGGCTCGACGCCGCGTCCGCCTCCAGCTCCGCCGCAAGTTCGGTCAGATCGGCCAGCAAGGTCTGGCTGTCCCGTGTCCCGGCGACCTTCATTTCCAGCGTGGTCTGCGCCAGCCGGTCTTCGATGCGGCGGGCGCGGCCGGACAAGGTCAACGCCAGCGGCAGGCCGAGCATGGCCAGCGTCCGATAGGTCTCGATGTCGATAAGCCGCTGTGACAACGCGCCGGTGCGCGCCGGGGTCAAGCCGCGATCGAGCAGCAGCATGCGCGTCAGGCCATCGCCATCCTGGCGAAAATCGGTGACGATGGCGGCGTTTCCGCGCTCGACCAGCGAGTAGCACAGGCTGGTCGGATCGAAACCGGCTATCAGTTGCTCGCTTGCTTGCGTCCATTTGCGGATTTCGAGCCTGATGCCGGAGATGCAGGTTCCCGGCGGGGAAAACCCGTTGCCGAAGGGTGAGTCCTCCTGCGTCCTGCCGCTTTCGGAAAGCGGCCCTTCCCACAAATAGGTCGAGAATTCGGTGTGCCGCTCCCAGCGCAGCGAGCCCTTGCCCCATTTCATGGCATGGTGGCGGGCCTGGCGGTCGGGCGCGGCGATGCCGAGGCGCCGCGACAGTTCGGAAAGCACCGCGTGGTCGACGCCGGAGCCGCCCTCCGTCATGAAGGCGAGTTGCATCAGGACGCGTGGCTTTTCGATCAGCGGATGCGGCCGGGCATGAACCTCGCCGAGTGCGCCGGGCCGGCCCTCATGCGCGGGAAAGCCCATGACGCTGCCCTTGGCGCGCGGCTGGAATTCGAGATCGGACGGGTCGTCTGACACGGCTTGTTCCCCGGGGGTTTCCTTGAACCCGCTTGCACTCGCGTCCCTCTAGTGCCAATGGCCTGACGACGCAAACGGCAAAGTTAGCCGAAGATCACGGGATCGGGCGGGAAATCGGCCTGCTTTTTGTCAATTGGATAAATAATTTGACCAGTTGGCGAGGCAGGCTCTATTCTGCGGCACCGGTTCACCTTCCAGGCATTCTGTTGAGCGACATTTTTTCCAGGATCGAGCATTCGCGCACCGCCGACGAGGTGGTGCAGCAGATCGAGAGCCTCATCCTCGAAGGCGTGCTGCGCACCGGCGACCGGCTGCCGGGCGAGCGCGAGCTTGCACGCCAGTTCGACGTATCGCGGCCGATCCTGCGTGACGCCCTGAAGGCACTGGAAGGACGCGGCCTTTTGACGACAAGGCCCGGCGGCGGCACGCATGTCGCCGATGTCATCGGCCAGCTCTTCACCAAACCGGTGACGGACCTGATCTCGATGCACCGCAAGGCAGTGACCGACTATCTGGAATACCGCCGCGAGATCGAAGGGGTTGCGGCTGAATATGCGGCACGGCGCGCCACCCCAGACGACATGGCGCTGCTCGACAAGATCATGGCACGCATGGACGATGCGCACCGGACCGGCGACTTCGACGACGAGGCCGAGATCGACGTCGAGTTCCACCACGCGATCTGCGAATGCGCACACAACATCATCCTTTTGCACACGCTGCGCTCCTGTTATCGGCTGCTGTCGGAGGGCGTGTTCCAGAACCGGCTGCTGGTGTTCACCGTACCCGGCGCGCGCGACGCCCTGCTCGCGCAGCACCGGGCGATCCATGCGGCGGTGAAGGCCGGCGACCCGGCCACCGCCCGCCAGGCGGCGATGGACCACATCACCTATGTCGAACGGTCGATGGCGGAGGCCGAGCGCAGCGGCGACTGGCAGCGCGTCTCGCGGCTGAGGTTGAAACAGCGCGTTGACGCCACCGATACAGAACCAGCACGCAAACGCTCCTAGCTATCGAAACGGGAAGCCCATGAGCCAGATCCTGACCATCGCCGACCTCAAGGACCTCGCACGCCGGCGTGTGCCGAAGATGTTCTTCGACTATGCCGATTCCGGTTCGTGGACCGAAAGCACGTATCGGGCCAACGAGGAGGATTTCCAGAAGATCAAGTTCCGCCAGCGCGTCCGCGTCGACATGGACAACCGTTCGCTGGCATCGACGATGATCGGCGAAAAAGTGTCTATGCCGGTGGCATTGGCGCCAACCGGCATGACCGGCATGCAGCACGCCAATGGCGAGATGCTGGCGGCGCAGGCGGCGGAGGAATTCGGCGTGCCGTTTACCTTGTCGACGATGAGCATCTGCTCGATCGAGGATGTCGCCTCGGTTACCACGAAGCCGTTCTGGTTTCAGCTCTATGTGCTGCGTGACAAGGATTTCGTGCTCAACCTGATCGACAGGGCAAAGGCGGCGAAATGCTCGGCGCTCGTGCTGACGCTCGACCTGCAGATTCTCGGTCAGCGTCACAAGGACATCCGCAACGGGCTTTCGGCGCCACCCAAGCTGACGCTGACCAACATCGTCGACATGGCCATCCGCCCGCGCTGGTGCGCCGCCATGGCCGGCACCAAGCGGCGGACCTTCCGCAACATTGTCGGCCACGCCAAGGGCGTCGGCAACATGGCCTCGCTGGCATCGTGGACGACGGAGCAGTTCGACCTGCATCTGTCGTGGAAGGACGTCGCCTGGATCAAGGAGCGCTGGGGCGGCAAGCTGATCCTCAAGGGCATTCTCGACAAGGAGGACGCGCTGATGGCGGCCAAGACCGGCGCCGACGCGATCATCGTTTCCAACCATGGCGGGCGCCAGCTCGATGGTGCGTCGTCGTCGATCGGCGTGCTGGAAGAGATTGCCGACGCGGTCGGCGACACGATCGAAGTGCATATGGATGGCGGCATCCGCTCCGGCCAGGATGTCCTGAAGGCGCTTTGCCTCGGTGCCAAGGG
>NZ_RZRA01000616.1:0-3469 GCF_003998945.1 Mesorhizobium sp. M7A.F.Ca.CA.003.01.2.1
GCGCATAGTCGATCGGGTGATCCTCGACATGGACAGCCAGTCGCTTCTCATGCGGGTCGAGGCTCGGGCCGCGCGTCACCGCCCAACTCCACAGCACGCCGTCATGCTCGAGCCGCAAGTCGTAATGCAACCGCGTCGCGGCATGCTTGTGGATGACGAAGATGCCGCCGGCCTCGCCCTGCTTGGTCCGGGCGACCTTGCCGGCCGGTTCGGCGGTTTTCTTGAAATCGCGCTTGGAGTGATATTGTTCGAGGCTGGCCATCCGTTGGGTTCCTCACGCCGATTTGCGTTTGGGCGCGCTGGCTTTCGACTTGGCGCGTTTGGCCGCTGGCCTGGCCTTCGCCGACGAAGATGTTTTCGATGACCCGGAGTCCGACAGGCTCTTCTTCAGCGCGTCGAACAGATTGACGACATTGGAAGGTTTGGGCGCCGCCTTGGCCTTCGGCGCCTTGTGGCCGGCCTTCTTGGCGCGGATCAGCTCCAGCAGCGCGTCCTCGTATTTGTCGTCGAATTTCGAGGGATCGAACTTCGTCTTCTTCTTGTCGATGATCAACTCGGCCAGATCGGTCATCTCCTGATCGGTCTTCACGGGCTCGATGTCGCCGAAGACGGTGTCCGGTTGCCGTACCGTGTTGTCGTAGCGCAGCGTCGTCAGCACCATGCCCTTGCCGAGCGGTTCGATCACCACCGGCCGTTCGCGTCGGTAGAGCACGATACGCGCCAGCCCGGCCATCTTCTTGCCCGCCATCGCATCGCGAATGACGGCGAACGCCTCTTCCGACACCTTGTCGGCGGGCGCCACATAGTAGGGCGTGTCGAGATAGATCTGCTGGATCGAAGCTTTGTCGACGAAACCGTCGAGCGCCATCGTGTGCGAGGATTCGATCTGC
Source organism: Mesorhizobium sp. M7A.F.Ca.CA.003.01.2.1 (assembly GCF_003998945.1). Classification (NCBI taxonomy): domain Bacteria; kingdom Pseudomonadati; phylum Pseudomonadota; class Alphaproteobacteria; order Hyphomicrobiales; family Phyllobacteriaceae; genus Mesorhizobium; species Mesorhizobium sp. M7A.F.Ca.CA.003.01.2.1. The sequence continues at coordinate 891 of NZ_RZRA01000616.1, forward strand.
ACCGCCTCGATCTCGTCTTCCTCGATATGGATGAAATTGCCATCGTCGAGTTCATAACCCTTGATCTCGTCATCCTCCTCCAACGGCTTGCCGGTTTCGGCATCGACATAGAGGCGCTTCACCGTGTTGCCGGTCTTGCGGTTGAGAATGCGAAACGAGACCCGCTCCGTATGGGTGACGACATTGGTCAGTTCGACGGCACAGGTGACCAGCGAAAGCTTCAGATAGCCTCTCCAGGCCGGACGCGGCGCCATGATATCTTCCCTTCAGAACCAGATGAAGGTGAGAACGGACAGATCGCGCTCCAGTTCCGCGCTCCCGCGCCGATCTGGATGCCAAGGGGCCGCCTGAGTGGTTCTGGCCGCCAGCACGGAAATTTCGCGGGCTCGGCAAAAGTTGAAACAGAACCGCGCGCAGGCGACATTCAAACGAAACATATGTGATGCAAAAGTCACATTGGCCGGAATGCCAACCAACTGCACGGAAAGACCCCGAATCAGCCGCATTCCAGCCACGAAGCAAGGCATTTTCGACCAGATATTAACATCACGTTCACCGACTATTCACGCCTCGACGCTATGATGACCGCAATTCGGAAGGGACATCCGAAAATCGGGACAGGGACAAGGTAATGAACTTCCTCGCGCACCTCATCGGCTATGCCGCCGCCATCCGCGAATTCGTTGCGCCGACCTACCGGCCCGAACGCTATTACATGCGCGGCCCCGGCCCGGCCTGCGCCCGTCGCGGCAACTCGCTGGGCGCGCACTGATCATGGCTTTCGAAAATCGCCACAACAGCCGGATCTGCAGGCCGGCCGCCTCTATCCGCGCCACCACCTATCGCGCCGAGCGTCCCGCTCTCGCCGACAGGCGCCGTGCGACATCGCCACGGCTTTGATACCATCGCTGGCCGGCTTAGTGTCATAGGACACGAGCAGCCGAGGCCAGCGTGACGGACCATCTTCAACCAGTTCGACCCCAGTCAACTCGTCCCTTCGAAACAGTTCTCGACTCACGCCATCCATTGATCGTTTTCGATGGCGTCTGCGTGCTCTGCTCCGGTTTCGTGCGCATGGTGGTCAGGCTCGACCGCCAAGGCCGTTTCCGCTTCGCCACCGCGCAGTCGCCCTTCGGTGAAGCGCTGTTCCGGAAGCATGGACTGCGCACCGACTCTTACGAAACCAATCTCGTCCTGATCGACGGCGTCGCCTTCACGCGGCTGGACAGTTTTGTCGCCGTCATGGCGGAACTCGGCTGGCCTTGGCGGGCGGCCAAGGCACTGTTGCTGTTGCCGCGCCCGCTGCGTGGTTGGCTCTATGATCGCATCGCCAGGAACCGCTACGCCCTGTTCGGCAGGAAGGATGCTTGCGACATTCCTTCTCCGGAGCTGCGCAAGCGGTTCCTTGGCTGAGGGTGTGGCTATGCGCTACCGCGGCTGGCTCGTGCCATCCGGCCGGCACGGCTCGAGCACGATCGGTCCGCCTGCCGTCCTCCCCAATTCCCGGCAGCCCTGAACCGTGCACAGTGTCCAGCCGTCGCTGGTTGCACCTGAAGCGGCGAGCACGACGCGCCGCTGCGGGCCGACATCAGGCGCATAGCTCCACCAACCCTCCTTCAGCACCGCGCCTTCCGGCGGCTCCATGCCGGCGCCCGAGCCCTCGATCCGGGCTTCGACCACCTGCAGGCCGGAGGACGTGACCTTCCAGTCTTCTTGCCAGCGCGTCCGTTCCACCGAATGCGTCCAGGACAGCGTGAAGGCGGCGACGGAGAGCGTTACCGTCTTGCCCGCGGCCAGGATGCACAGGCTCATGTTCTGACTGAAGCCTGCCGCGCGCGAAAACAGTGCCAGCCGATCCAGGCCAGCGCCAGCACCCAGCCGGCCTCGTCGGTGAGCGGCACCGCGGCGACCAGCAGCACGCCGGCCGCGAAGGCGACGAGCCGCTCCCACCACGCCATGCGGGTGACCAGAAAACCGACGGCGGCGGCACCCCACAGCACGATGCCCATGCACGCCTTGGCGACGATGTAGCCGACCTCGACGGGATAGCCGAACTGGGCGGCGATCGGACCTGCGTCCTGCAGCATCAGCGCCGGCGTGTAGACCGCCATGAACGGCACGACGAAGCCGGCAATGGCCAGCTTGGTCGCCTGGATGCCGATTTTCAGGCCGCTTTCCCTGGCCATCGGTGCGGCGGCGAACGCCGCCAGCGCCACCGGGGGCGTCAAATCGGCCATGATGCCGAAATAGAACACGAACATGTGGCTGACCAGCAGCGGCACGCCAAGCTCGAGCAGCGCCGGCCCGGCCAGCGACGAGGTGATGATGTAGTTGGGAATGGTCGGAATGCCCATGCCCAGCACCAGGCAGGTGACCATGGTCAGCACCAGCGACAGGAACAGATTGTCCTCGCCGATCGAGATGATCCAGCCGATGAAGGTCGAGGCGATGCCGGTCAGCGTCAGCGTGCCGATGACGATGCCGACAATGGCGCAGGCAATGCCGACCGGCAGCGCGTTCTTGGCGCCTTCGGCGAGCGAGTCGACACAGATTTGCAACGTCTCGCGGCCGCCCTTGAA
>NZ_RZRA01000617.1:0-3465 GCF_003998945.1 Mesorhizobium sp. M7A.F.Ca.CA.003.01.2.1
GGGCTGGTGGAATTGCAGCACCTCTACCGCGAACTCTCCGGTGATCCGGAGAGCCGGCAGTTGCTAGAGACGTATCTTGACGGCAGATTTCCCGTCTGGCGCAAAAACACTGAGACGAACGGTGGCGAAGGGCTGGGTGTTGCGCCAGGTCCGGGCGCCATGACTAAGGAGGAGGCCTACAAGGTCCTTGGTCTTGAAGCGGGGGCCGCCGCGGCGGATGTCCGCAAGGCGCACCGCCGCCTGATGCAGCGCCTGCACCCCGATGTCGGCGGCACGTCTTTCCTGGCGGCGCGGATTAACGAAGCCAAGGACGTCTTGCTCTCCAATCACAACTAGTCTCCTTCGACGCAGAATTTTTCCGGGAGATGATTTCCACGCCGTCCTACTGCTGGACGGCGTAGCACTCGATGTTCTTCTTCTTCAAAGCGGTGCAGGCCTTCCAGGCGGCGGTCTTCGAACCGAAGCCGCCGAAGCGGGCGCGATAGTAGGTGACGCCGTCCTTGTCGAAGGCGACGGTGAAGCCGGAGGCGTCGGCCAGCACCTTGGGCGCCTGCTTGGTGGTCTTGTCGAGGAAGGCCTGTGCCTCGGACTGCTTTGGCGACGAGGCGACCTGAATGGCCCAGCCCGACGGCACCGACGCCGTGTTGACCGGATCGACGGCCGCTGGTGTTGGCTCGGCATAGGCAGCGACGACCTGGGCCGTCGCGACCTGGGGGGCTGAAACGATGACGGTCTTGACCTTTCTGGTCTTGACGACGGGGGCTGCTTCTTCGGCCTGCGGGGTATCGTCTTCCGCGACCGTGGCGTCCTCGGCGACGGTGGCGTCGTCCTGCGCCACAACAGGCTTGTCATCGGGCGTCGGAGCGTCATGCTTGGGCAGGAGAACCTGGGCGAGGGCGGTGACCGGGTTGTTGCCGCCGGCCTTGGCCACCAGATCGCCACCGCCGCGAGTCGATGCCCTCGGCAGATAGGTGTTGATCAAGCTGGCCATCTGATTGTCGCGGCTGCGGCCGGAACTGCCGCCCATGACCACGCCGACGATGCGGCGATTGCCGTCGGAAACCGACGAGACGAGGTTGAAGCCGGAGGCGCGGGTGTAGCCCGTCTTGATGCCGTCGACACCCTTGATGCGTCCGAGCAGGCGATTGTGACCGTTGATGCGCTGACGCCCGTAGAGGAAGGAGCGCTGCGAGAAATAGCCGTAATATTGCGGAAAATGTTCGCGCAGCGCGATGCCGAGCGTCGCCATATCGCGCGCGGTGGTGAACTGGCCAGGGTCTGGCAGGCCATTGGCGTTGCGGAACACGGTGCCGTTCATGCCCAGCGCACGCGCCTTGGCGGTCATCATGCGGGCAAAAGTGGTTTCATTGCCGCCGAGCATTTCGCCGAGCGCGGTGGCCGAGTCATTCGCCGACTTGGTGACGATCGACAGGATCGCGGTCTCGACCGTGACCGAACCGCCCGGCTTCACGCCAAGTTTCGTCGGCGCCTCGGCGGAGGCCTTGGCGGAAAACACCACTGGCGTATTCCTGCTGATCTTGCCCTTCGCCATCGCTTCGAAGGTCAGGTACAGCGTCATCATCTTGGTCAGCGAAGCTGGATAGCGCCTGCCGTTGGCATCTGCGGAGTAAAGCACCTTGCCAGTCTTGGCATCCACGACGATGGCCGCCTGCTTGGCCGCCAGCGACGAGGCAACGTCTCCAAAAACGAATGTCATCGCCAAGGCGATGATCATCATCGTTTTGAGAGGGGAGGTGGATTTGGAAACGATGCCCAACAACGCCTTACGCACTGGTACTTCCCTTGGATTTCTTCGTTGCGTTGGAGGCGGCAAAGGGTCCTGCCTCGCTTCCGGCCAAGCTACCGGCGCAGCGTTACCAATCCGTTTATGGTAACCGCCGCGTTCACCATTTTCTTCGTGCTTGAAGCTCTCTTTATTCGATTTTTAGCCATTGGCTGCGCAGGCGGGTCCGCGAGCCCGCGAAATCTTGACTTTTGTGCGGCGCACAATATATTATCTTGCATTGCACAAGGGCGCCCCGAAGAAGGACGCCTCAACCGTCAAGGGAATCGTGAAATGACCCAGACCTATGAGGACTTCAGCAAATACGGCAAAGAGTTCGCCGACACCGGATTGAAGAGCTTCGCGTCGCTCTCCAAGGGCGCACAGGCGATTGCCACCGAGGCTGGTGAATACACCAAGAAGAGTTTTGAAACCGGCAGCGCCACTGTGGAGAAGCTGTTTTCAGCCAAGTCGCTGGAAAAGGCCATCGAGATCCAGTCGGACTACGCCAAGCAGTCCTATGAGGCGTTCGTCGCCGAGGCTACCAAGATCGGCGATCTCTATGCCGAACTCGCCAAGGAAGCCTACAAGCCATTCGAATCGATCGTTGCCAAGGCGAAGTAATTTCGCCCGGGCGAACTGATTTCGCCTGACGTGACCCAGATTCAGCCTTTTGACCCGAGAAAAAGCCCGGCCGTGGAAACGTGGCCGGGCTTTTTCGTGTCAATTTCCGTTCCAGAGCCTCGCGCCCCTTCACGATTGCGAAAATCGTCCAAGTTTGGTGACCTAGCCATATTGTCAGCTAACCAGAAGGGCTTAAAATCGTACATCGAACACCTACATGTCGAACTCGCATGGGGAATCGAAAGAGGCAGGAATACGTGACGATCGGTTTGACTGCCACGAGACGCGTGGTGCGAATGCAAGACGGCGACGGTAACGGCAATGGGGCCGGCCGTGGGACGGCCGTCATCACGCGCACCAAAACCAAGACCAAGAAGCCCAGCCTTTATCGGGTCCTCATCCTCAACGACGACTACACTCCGATGGAGTTCGTGGTTCACGTGCTGGAGCGTTTTTTCCAGAAGGATCGCGAAGCCGCCACACGCATCATGCTTCATGTTCACAATCATGGAGTGGGCGAGTGCGGGGTCTATACATTCGAGGTGGCCGAGACCAAAGTGTCCCAGGTCATGGATTTCGCCCGACAGAATCAGCATCCGCTGCAATGCGTGATGGAGAAGAAGTGAGGTAACATGCCGGCTTTCTCCCAAGGCCTGGAAAAGGCGCTTCACCAGGCGCTGACGCTCGCCAATGAGCGGCACCATGAATATGCAACCCTAGAACATCTGCTGCTCGCGCTCATCGACGACACCGAGGCGGCCGCCGTCATGCGCGCCTGCAATGTCGATCTCGATGAGCTCAAGCATACGGTTCTCACCTATATCGACACCGAGCTGGACAACCTCGTCACCGGCTACGACGAGGACTCCAAGCCGACGGCCGGTTTCCAGCGCGTCATCCAGCGCGCGGTGATCCATGTGCAGTCTTCTGGCCGCGAGGAAGTGTCGGGCGCCAACGTGCTCGTCGCCATCTTCGCCGAGCGCGAGAGCCATGCCGCCTATTTCCTGCAGGAACAGCAGATGACCCGCTACGATGCGGTCAACTACATCTCGCACGGC